>NZ_JBDYKJ010000011.1:0-86493 GCF_040012395.1 Nocardioides sp. 31GB23
AGGCCGCTGCGACGACCCAACGAGGGTGGTCTCTCACCACCCCTCGACACACACAGCGCCTCGTGGCGCACAGCTCCCCGGCGAAGAAAGTTGTGGCCCGGCGAAGGATCTCGACGTCCTCGCGCAACCGCCGGTTCTCGGCCTTCAACGCCTTGATCTCAGCCAGCTCCTCGCTGGTCGCGCCGCTGCGTTGACCGCCGTCGATCTGGGCTTGGAGCACCCAGCGGCGCACCGACTCCTTGCCGACCCCCAGCTGCTTGGCCACCACCGCCGCGGCAGCACTCAGCGAGGGGTACTCGCCCTGGTGGTCGTTGACCAGACGTACAGCCCTGGCCTTCAGCTCCTGATCGATCTTCTTCGGCATGGTGCTCATCCTCCTGGACTCAAACAGGAGCGGCATCAAACCTGGGGCGCTTCACCACGTGGAGAGCCGGATGCGGTGAGAGTCGCACGTCCGGTTCGGAGGGCGGGCCGAGGAAACCCACCAGCCGTGAGGCTGACAGGGCGCCCCGGTCCGACCCCTACACCGAGCACTGGACCCGCGAAGGCAAGCTCTACCTGTGTGCGTTCAAGGACGTCTACTCCAACAAGATCGTGGGCTACTCCATCGACTCGCGGATGAAGTCGCGCCTAGCGGTCGCAGCCCTCAACAGCGCCGTCGCCAGGCGCGGTGAGGTCGCCGGCTGCATCGTTCACACCGACCGAGGCAGCCAGTTCCGATCCAGGAAATTCGTCCACGCACTCAACCACCACGCGATGGTCGGATCGATGGGCCGAGTAGGTGCCGCGGGCGATAACGCGGCCATGGAAAGCTTCTTTGCGCTGTTGCAGAAGAACGTCCTGGACCGCCGCTCCTGGCGACCCGTGAAGACCTCCGGATCGCCATCGTGACCTGGATCGAGCGCACCTACCACCGGCGCCGTCGACAGCCCGGTCTCGGGCGATTGACCCCCGTCGAGTACGAAACCATCATGACCACCAGAGCCATCCAGGCTGCCTAACCCGACCTGTCACCTGATCGTGCAGCAGTCCCGGCTCCCTTGGGCTGCGAGCCGACTTGGACGGCGGGCACGGTCGCGGTAGCAGGCTCAGCGCGCCTGTCCGCAACGAGAATCGCGGCCACGAAAACTGCGGCCGCCGTGATGACGAATGCCGCGTCGACCGAGACAACATCAGCCAGATAGCCCGTGAGCGCAGCCGCGAACGGGCGCGCACCCAAGAACGCGACGAACCACAAAGCCATGATGCGGCCGCGAAACTCCTCAGGCGTCCGCTCCTGAATCTGAGTGGTCACCCCACTGAAGGCCAGGGTCATCCCGAGTCCTGCAACCATAAACCCCGCGAACGCGCCCGCCGGCGTGGGGCTAATTGCCACCCCGACTAGTCCGGCCGCAATAGACAACAGTCCGATCGCGCCGACCGTCTCGATCTTGAGCCGACGATCGAGCGGCGTGAAGAGCAAGAATCCGATACCCGAACCGACCCCGAACGCTGAAACAAGCCAGCCCACCAGACCCGATTGACCGCCTAGGTCGTCAGCAAGGGCGGGGACCAGTGTCATCGTCGGTTCAACGCCGAACCCGACCGCAGCTATGCCAAGCAAGAGCACAAGCAGTCGCGAGTCCTTCCTCACATAACGCCACGCTCCCCGAACAGAGGAGTCCGCGCCCACAGCGACACTTCTGCGCGGAAGTCGAAGGACCAGGACGATGACTGCGTAGAACACCTGGGTCGCTGCCGCGATGGCAAAAGCAACAACGGCATCGAACCGCGCCACGATCAAGACGCCCAGCGCAGGGCCTACAGCGCGCGACAGCGTCATGGGGACGCTATTAAGGGTCATCGCCGCAGCCATCTCGCCGGGGCGGATCATGAGCGGCACCACCGACTGCATCGCCGGCCCGCCGAGCGCGAAACCCACGCCCACCACGACCGACAGGGCGATCAATGACACTGCACTGTCAAGCCCGGAAACGCCTCCAGCCAACCAAATGGCGGTTGCCATTCCTGCGGACCCGAGCGCTGTCACGACCCGTCCGAGGATGATTTGCAAGGGCGCGTTGCCACGGTCAGCCCATTTGCCGCTGAGTGGTGCCAACACGATCTGGGGACCGAACTGGGCGATGCTCACGAGCCCGACGACGAGCGTCGAGTTGGTGATCTGAAAAGCCACCGTGACTGCGACGACGTTGTGAATCCAGATTCCGATCGAAGACAGGGTCTTGCCCCAGAAGAAGGAGCCGAGCACGCGGTCGAACAACAGCCGATACAAACCGCGCGGCGCCAATTGGCAAACCGGATCCCCGCGCGTCGTACCGACACCTTGCGCGCTCACAGCTCGTCCGCCAAGGCCTCGAGACCGTCGGCCAATCGGTCCAAGAGTTTCGCGAGACAGTCCACCTCGTCACGAGTCCAGCCGGCCGTGGCTTCGGCGAGAAGGTCTCGACGGCGTGACGAACTGCGAGTAAGGAGTCTGCTGCCACGCGGAGTCAGGGCAAGCTCGGAGCGCCGGAGGTCGTCGTCGCTGGGCTGCTTGGTCAGGAACCCGCTCCGCTCCGCCCCTACGACGAGACGACTTGCAGTGGAGGCCTCGATACCGAGCTGAGCGGCCACGGCCTTGATCGAGGGGCTTCCCTCGGCAGAAAGAACGTCGACCGCCCGCAGAGATCGCAGAACCCCGTCGCCGCCGGGCACCTCCATGCCTTCCAAAAGTCTTCGCCGATAACTTGGACGCCTCATGGCGACCCGCACTGCCGTTAGTGCCTCGTCGAGAAGCTGATGATGTTCTTCTGAGGCATCCATACTACATGTATAGCACATGCATCCATTTCGGCCCGACGTCAGCGTCCTGGGCGTCGACCTAGATCAGTCGGAGGACGAGCCCGCAGTCCGGGCCACGTGTGACCCACTTCCGCGCGGTGTCTTCGGACACGTCGACACGGATGGCAAGGGCACCAACGTGACCGGTCACGAGTTTGATGCCGCTTCCTTGGTAAGTCGAAGCATGAACCGTCACGGTCCGATCGCTCAGCCCGACCCAGGCAGGCACTCCGGATGAACCGCACATCTCGTGCAGGCGTGCGCGGCCGACATGCCTTTCGGGGTTTTTGCGGCCATGCGCAAGGGTCGGGACTCTTCTGATTCGTCCACAGAAGGTTCTGGCTGGTCGTTCCCTTTTTGACTCTCCCGGACGGTACTTCGAACGGAGCCACATCGACCGCCCGACCTGGCATGCGCTCCGTTCCGGAGGTTCACCTCGTTCTGCGGTCCCGCACGACGCCGTGCGCCTGCGATAGGCCGACTGTAGGGATCACTGAAGCACCCTCGGTTAATGCTGCCCCTGTTTGAGTCCAGGAGGATGAGGACAATGCCGAAGTAGATCGACCCCGCCGTCAAGCAGCGGTGCGTGCGATAGGTGCTGGAGCGCTCGCTGCAGTCCCCGTCTTTGATCGCGGCTGCCGAAGCTGTCGCACACCGCGAGTTTCTGGAGAAGGAGACCGTGCGCCGCTGGGTGGTATAGGCACAGATCGACGGCGGACACTGGCAGGCGCCAGCTCGGAGGAGCTGGTGCTCATCGATTTCGGCGACGCGGGCCTCGTTGGTGTCGGAGGCGCCGGTCCCCTCGGACAGCTCCTCGTCCGGAGAGGACGAGCACGTGGGGGGCGTCCCGCACGCGGACCCAGCGTCAGCCACCCCAGCCCTCATCGGGTGGTCTTGAACCTCAACGGCCGGGCGCTAGCGGGAATCCGTCCCAAGGGGGCGTGTGCTCGCGGTGAAGTTCCTGCCAGGCGTGGATGCGGCGCTGTCCGGCGCGTGGGTCGATGAGCCATCCGATGGTCCACGAGGGATCGTGCTGCAGTTCTAGGAGGACGGCGAGGCGGTGGAGGTCCCGCTTTGCGGCGGCCTTGCCGGCGTGGGGTCGTGCGAGAAGGAGTTGACGCAGAGAGATCTTCCGGAAGGCGATGCCGTGAGGTTGGCAGGCATCGAGGATCACGTCCCAGGATTCGAGGAGCCCTTCGGTGATGTCGATGAGCGCTTGGCTGCGTTCCATCCGTGCTTCAGACAGTGCCTGCTGTCGGCGGTAGTTGTTGTTGGCGAGGTTGTCGGGTCGCATTGGTGCTCCTGCTGACGTGGATGACTCGACGATTCGTTTGGGTTTACTCGGCGCGCGGGGCGTCGTCCGCGCCGGCGGCGCTAGCCCTAATTGGCGTTGCTGCCGGCCGCGGCGATGCCGCGCAGACGTCGTGGCAGCTGGGCTGGTTCGGCGGCACCCTGAGATCGGGCGGTGCGGGGGACGCTGGCGGTTGCGGGGTTGGTGACGCGGTTGCTCCGGACGGGGCTGGGGTGCGGGAGGTCGTCGGCCGTGTACGCCCGCAACACCTCCATAGCGGCGGATGAGCCGCGGTGGAGATCGCGAAGCCAGTAGGGGGTCTGGGCGAGGTGGGCGGCGTGTCCGGCGACCGCGAGAAGACGCTGCTGCTCTTCGGCACCGACATGGGTCTGCAGGAAGGCGGTCGGCTCCCAGGCGGCGCCCGGCATGCCTGTCGAAGTGGTGAGCCGGTCGGCGGTAAGGGTGCGGAAGTCCCTCGAGGCCAGGTGCGGGCCGGGGAACCATTCGCGCCACATCACGACCCCGACCCGCGCCGAGGTCCGGTCGAACGAGGTTCCGGGGTGTTCGTGGACGGCGTCGGCGATCGCGTCGTAGACGGCGTAGCGGAGCTGGTTGACGCTGGAGTCGTTGGTGGGTGCGATGACGAAGAGGAAGACCAACGCGGATTGCTCCCACGGTGCGGAGGACAGCAGCCTCACGACCTCCTTGACTTTCTTGCGGAGGTCGCCGTTCTTGTTGGCAACGACCTCGATCGCTACCCGGGTGCCGTTGCGCAGGATGAGACATAAGTCGCCCGCACGGCCACCCGAGCGTTCGACGAGACCCGCGCCGGTGCCGGCCAGGAGATCGAAGGTGCAGAACCGTTCGCTCAGGACGGTGGCGACGTCGAGGTACTCAGCCGCGCGTAGCGCCAGGTCGGCTGCGAGGATGTTGTGCCGGTCTCCGGGCCGCTGGGACGCCGCTTGGGAGTACCCGGTGAGGTTGAGCTGCTCGATCGCGGTGAGGTTCGGGTCGTCGCGCTCGGCAGTGGCGTCGACCAACCTGAGCGTCGTTGTCGGCTCACGCAGGAAACGGACGTGTGCGCTGCCTTGAAAGAGGCCGAGCTTGATGGCGCCGGCGGCGAAGCCGTCGCCGATCGCGGACCGCGTCGGGTCGGCGAATGCCTCGTATCCGGTGAAGGCCGCGGCTTGTGCGGCGGTGAGGGTGTGCCAGCCGTAGAGGGCGCCGCGCAGGCAGAGGCGGTGGAGCCATCTGCGGTCGCCGGGGTCGTTGAAGAGTGCGGTCGCTACCGCAGCGTCGAGGGTCAACGCCCGGGGTACCCGGCGGATCTCGGCAGCGGTGAGCTCGTCGCAGATGGTTGCTCGGTTGAACCAGACCGAAGCGTTCGCCCGGCCGGCGAGCGGCTCGGACCAGTACGGGTCCACACGACGAGCTGCGCGCAGGTTCGGGTCGGGACACGCTGAGGTCAGGTCGCCCAGGTGGCGAGCAGCGGCATGGTCGAAGCGCTCCTTCGGGATGGCCGGCCGCCGGGCAGTCGCGTCGCGGGCCGGGGACGGTTCGAGGCCGGCTGCGACCACGGGAACCGGCCGAGTCACACGCTGAACATGCTGCTCGTTGGCCGACCGCTCCGCGTCGCCGGAAGGCAGAGGCGGCTGCGGCGCGCAGGGCCGCGGCGTGGGAGTGTGCGCTCCGGTCGCGGCGCTCCCCGCTCGAGGGGAGGGCCGGCGATCTGAAGCGCTGCGGGGCACGACCTGCTGGGCAGCCTCAGCGGGACGACTGGAGGCGACGGACCGTGCCCCCGCAAGCGTGGCAGCCGGCTTGGCCGGGTCCGCCCCCGCAATGGGGGCCACGACGGTCTCCGCCCGTGAGCGCGCACCGGCCCCACCGGTTGGTGGATTGGCCGGCTTGGTTCGTCGAGCGACCCGGGAGACGGGCGAAGGTTGTGGCTGCGGTTGCACCTCACCGCCGGGACGCGAGGGGCCGTGGCCGTCGTGCCGGTCGGGGTCACGGGTGTCCCCGAGTCTCCCCTCGCTGGCCCTCGCCCCCGGGGGGCTCGGCGGCCTGTCCCGCCGAGCGACGACGACCCGGACATCATCTTCTTGCTCCACTTCTCTCAGACGCGCCTGGGTGTCCGGTCCCCCGTCTAGGCTCGAGTTGCTGCGTTCGTCGTCGTGCTCGCTCATGGCTTGTCCCTCTCGCTGCGGTGCTGGCGATTCGGACCATGCGCAAGGCCGGGACCACCGGTTTCGCGCGATCAGGAAGCCGCGAACACAGCTGAGCGCTGACCGGCGACGTGACGTCGCGGCGACGTTCCGCGCGGTGGGGCGATGCCTTGGTTCGTGGCGGAGCCATGAAGGATCCCGACGCAGCCCGCGCCAGCAGCCAGCGTCAATCGGTCGGGATTGGCACCCGGATTCTCGTCGCAACGAAGGCCCTCGGGCCCGACGAATTCGCGACGAGAATCCCAAGTCCAGGGCCCGCTGCGCCGGGGGACGAAGGCCTTCGGCCTTTGACCCCGCTGCGATACAACAAGCCTCGAAGAGCAAGTCCCCTGGGGCAAGCCGAACTGCAGCACCTACGAGAACACGACAGTCACGCAACGTCACCGAGCAGGCACCAACACGGACACATGACGAACAGCACGCCGCGCCCGAACAGGAACAGGTAGGACACGCGGCGCACCGAGCCGAGCGAAGCGAGGCCTACTACATGGGGCCCGGCTGACGCCGCTTGGGCCCCTCGCAACATCAGAGCAGCGACGGCCGGGGCCCGGGCTCCGTGGCGACCGTGTGAGGAGCCACCGCGAGCAAAGGCGGCCTGCAGTGTCGAGAGGCAAGCAGCGATCGAACCGACCGCACGATGAAGACCGCGCCAAGGATGCCCGCCAAGGGGTCAGTTCTCACTGAGCACCTGCCGCGGCGATCGCGTGCGCAACGTCGACGACGCTCGACGGATCGTCGCGGAGTCGATCGGCGGGGCAGGCACCACCGACGAGACGGCCCGTCGGGCTGCGGGCCCAGAGCAGGATCTCGTCCGGGCTCCAACCGGCCGCCCGGAGCACTGACTGCACAGCCCGCCAGGCCGGGTCCACCACCGCAGGTTGTGACGAAACGGCTTCCCAGGTCAGCTGCCACGCGGGATAGAGGGGCCGCCCGCCACGCAGCACTCCCAAGAGACCGTGCTGGTGAAGTCCGGCCATGTGCGCATCGGCAGTCGCAACCTCGCCGCCGGTCAGCTCGAGCACCTGGGCGACGGTGAGCATCTCCCCCTTCATCTCGAAGAGACGCCACAGCCGCTCGGTCCTCCGGATCTGCATCGCGACTGGGTCACGCCCACGCGTGGCAGCTCGGGCGAAGAGGCATCGTGCGCGTGGCGGGGCAACCACCGCGCGCACCCACTTGGGCACGAGCCGCAGCTTCCCCCAGCGGGCTATCCGACTCAACGGCGAGCATCCGAGAAGCGTGCGCCCAGGCGAGCTCGCGCGAGCACCACCGGGCCAGAAGCGCGCCGAGGGCAATTCGTTGAACAGCTCGTCACGCGTCCTGGACCTGGGAGCGCGCCAGGCGTACCACTCCCGAACCGACCTTCTAGCGCCAGCGCTCATGTCTCTCCGCGCCGCGTCACCCACGGGGGTTCGTCGCATCGCTCGACGTGCAGCACGCGACCGGTCAAACGTCGCACACACCGGAACGCGTCTCCTGGCCTCACCACCAAACACATGGGCTGGCCAAGTAGCACCGGATGGAGATGGACAAGCCGGGCAGCGTCGACTCCTTCGCCACCGTCGATCCACCTCTCGCGCTGACGACCCACCGGCTCGTCGAGGAAGAGTCCCTCGCCTACGGCTTCCACCCGGTGCCGGGGGCCGAGTGCCAACGCGGCGTGCCGGAGCACCACGCCGGACGCGAAATCCAGGAAGTGCTCGACCCCGTGGTCGTCGAAGACCATGAACATCCCCTGGTCCCGACTGGCGTCGATCAGCATGAGCCGGTCACGACCTCCCCGCCCGGCGTCGGTTCCAGCGGCGGGGGAGAGCGCGTCGACCCGAGTGCCTTCGTGCCAGTCATGACAGCAGCCGTCGCAGAGGTGAGACCCGCAGTCCACGCCCCGCTCGACAAGCGCGGCCGTACGTTCGTCCAGGTCTGGGTGCACCAGCCCGTGGTCGCACATCCGCTGCGCGCCTCCCGACGTACGCCACCCCGTGTCGGCGGGCGAGCAGGAGCACCAGGCGTTCATCGCCGGCACCGCCACCGCGCAACGGCGTCGAGACGAGCAGACCTCACTCGTCGTCGAGCAGCACCCGGGCACGACCGAGAGGATCCAGCACCTGCACCAGTCGACCGTCGTCCAGCATCTGGTAGATCGTGGAGCGTGACCGTCCAAGCCTGCGCGCGGCTTCGGCCACGCTGACCCCCTGCGTCGATCCCTCGCGCTGAAGGGCAGCGGAGCGGCGGCGCGATGGCGAGAGCTGTTCGGCGGTCATCGCACTCTCGGCGCGGGCCCGTGCCTGGCCCACGGTGGCCAGACCGGCGGCAGCTGCCACCTGGGCCCAGGTCATGCCCTCGAGGTAGGCATCCAGCAGGGACCTCGCGAACTCCTTCTCGGCGTCCTGCAACGCCTTCGCCGCGGCGTCGTACCGAGCGGAGGTCTCTTGAATCCGTTCGGTCAAGGCGACACGTCGTTCCTCGGACGGCGCCGCGCGTTTGCGCCTGTCCGGGGTGCCTGCCACCAGGCGATCGTGTCAACCCAACGATCCCGCTGTCCAACGGCGGCGTCCCCGGCGGACCCCACGGGTCGTCCCCGCCTCCTGCGTGCACCCTGGCGGCTGCCTGAACGGCAGGTGCGTTCATCGCCAGGTGTGGATCGCATAAGCCAGCAGGATCGGGTCCGCCTCCGCCGCCGTGCCTCGTGAGTGACGCATTCCCCGGCAGATCTTCTCCCCGACCGCGCTGCGCACCAATGCACGCGTGCCGTCGGTGCTCCCGAGCGAGAGCGCGCAAAGCGCCCACTCCACTTCGAGCCAGTACGGCGCCTCGTCACGAGACCACCACGGCCTCATGAGGCCTTCTCCGCTGCAGCCTGGAAGCGCAGACGCCAGCAGGCCCTGGCGTAGGCCTCGGGGCTGTGCCCAGCCGGACGAGGCAGCTGACCCGAGTCGTCGTAGTAGCCAGCCGCGCGCAGCAGGTCGGTCATGTGTCGCGGGTCGTTGCCGGTGAACGGGAGATCGATCAACACGGCGATCACACGCTTCCACCACTGTTCTGAGTCCATGACTACGACGATAACCATGCAAGTTGGTATTGTCCAACTTGTATAACTGCGATGAGCCAGCGAGGCGCTGCCCTCGCTCGACCGAAGGGAACGCACATGGGTCCTCACCCGACCGCCGGCCGACTAATTAGCGGCAGGCGTCATGACTGACACAGCTGCCGACGGCCACCCTGCCCCCGGCGGCATACGACGACAGCCCGAGACCACCGCGGGCACGATCTGGCTGACAGACGGATCGGTCATCTCGAACACCCACTCCCCCGACGACTGCGCCGGGGAGGCCGGGTGCCCGCTCCACGCCCCCTCGGACCATCCGCTGCGGAACGCCCCGCTGGTGTCGTACCCGGCGACGGGAGGGCTGGGTCGCCGGTGCCGACACCAGGACCATCCCGACGTGGACGACGTTGCCTGGCGTGGCCGGGGTCGTACGAACTACGCGGGCCGCCGCCCCGATTGGCTGCATCAACCCTGCTGCGGCTGCTGCGGACTCGACCAGTCGCCGTGGGCCGACGCGGGAGGCACGCATGAATGAGTCCCGGCCACCGGACGCGCCGGTGGTCCGCTACTTCCCCGCAGGTTCTGAGGTGCAATGGAGCCACTGCCCCGTGGGGTGGGTCGGCTTGCTCGACGAGGTGACCCGGGCGCTCGACGAGCACCTGCCGGGCTGGAAGCTGCGACAGGTGAAGAGCGACCTGGCGATGCTCGATATGTACGTCGACCTGCCCGGTGGCGCCAGCCCCTCCGAGCAGGCAGCGGTGCGGGCCGCGCAACGGACCGCCGCGCAGCACTCAGTAGCCACCTGCGAGGTCTGTGGCGCATCGGGCCTCGTCAGGACCACCGGGACGTGGCGAAGCGTCCTGTGCGACAAGCACCAGGCGGTACCCGCCGTGGACGTCCCGCTGGTCGAGCTCCGCGTCGACGCGATCTGCCGCTTGTGTGGCCACCTCGAGAGTCGTCACGAGCCGAACTCCCGACTCCCGCTGTCGCCTCGCACCTGCCGGCTCCCCGCGGGCATGGGCGCCGAGTGCATATGCCCACTGATCGAGACCCTCGCCCTGGACGCCCACGGTGACTTCGAGGTGCTGACAGCCAGCGGCACCCGCTACTACCTGCGCCTCGGAGGTCCCGACCCGCGCTGGTTCCGCTCCCCAGGCCCCACATCCAGCGGCGAGTACGCCGGTCGCTGGAACCGCCTCGGAAGCCTTCGCGGCCGCTCGAGAGGCTCCAGAGAGAGTTGCGACTTGCAGGTTGGCAATCTGTTCACCGTGGGCATCGGCTCCTTCACCGACGTGATGCACGCGAGCCGGATCGTGTGGATGCGTCGAGTCACCGACCCCGCAGATCTACCGCCCCGGGTCGAGTACTGCCGCACCTGCAACCAGCAGCCGGTGGCACCAGGACAGGATGAGTGCGTGGACTGTCTAGAGGACTGATCCAGAGAAGTCTCGAGGGAGACGGCGCCCGTGCAGCCGCTCCGCGGTCGTGACGTACTACTTCTGCTCATCAACTCGGGCCACAACCACTGCCGCGTCGCTTCAAGGTGGCGCCGGTGGAACATGGCCAAGGCGCTCCTCTGGACTAGGGCTCTGCAGTGCCGGGCTACCTGGCTGCCTGAGTCCGGTGTTGCC
Source organism: Nocardioides sp. 31GB23 (assembly GCF_040012395.1). Lineage (NCBI taxonomy): Bacteria > Bacillati > Actinomycetota > Actinomycetes > Propionibacteriales > Nocardioidaceae > Nocardioides > Nocardioides sp. 31GB23. Next base: position 11,011 of record NZ_JBDYKJ010000011.1, read on the forward strand.
ACGCGCCCACTTCACCCAGTAAGAACCGACCGTGGGCAAAATCGCGTACTCGATGCCGCAGCCTTGCTGTGCGCCGGCCTGCTCCTACTTACAGCCGCCACGCTGTCACCGATAGACCAGCACGCATCCTGTCTGGGGCGCCAGTGAGGCTCCTGAAGAGTGGCCCGCTGTGACGTCTAGTCGGTTCGCCAGAAATGTCTCTCCTGCGCCGATATCCTGCGTGCGTGCCTCCCCGTCCGCGGGTGGACGTGGTACGCGATCAAGGATGCCTGATGGTTGATGAAGCGGCGGTTGTCGAACAGTTCCTCGAGCTGGCGCGGGGCACCAGCAGCTCTCTGATCGACTTCTTGCCGGCCTTCGAAGCGGCCGTCACAGTTCCGGGAACGTCGACTCTCGTGAGGACGCACTTTCTTGCGCACGACGCCAACGGGACTCCGGCTGTGGAGCAGCTCGCAGGGGCGATGGCGTGGGCAACCATGGACTTCTGCATACCTCGTTCGAAGATCGACCGAGCGTTCGCAGAGTACGAGGCAACTCGAGCAACCACGGCCATCGTGAGCTTGGAGCAGCAGGCACGAGACTTGTTCGTGAAGTCGGAAAGCTCGGGAGAAGGGGGCGAGCTCCTCCTGTTCCTGCTCATGGAACGTGTTCTACAGCGGCCGCAGCTGATCTCGAAGATGGCGCTGAAGACGAACACCGAGGTGCACGTACACGGCTCGGACGGCATCCATGCGAGTTTGGCGGATGACGGGGTTCTGGACATCTACTGGGGCGAGTCGAAGCTCTACAAGTCGAGCTCGGACGCGTTCCGAGACTGCTTCGACAGCATTGCCCCGTACCTGCGTTCCGACGGAGACGAGCGCCGGAAGCAAGACCTCCTACTGGTGCGCGATCACCTCAACGTCCCTCAAACTGAGCTGGCAGCTCATCTGCTCGAGTACTTCGACGAGACCAACCCGAAGACGTTGAAGGTGCGATGGAACGGGGTCTGCCTGGTCGGCTTCGACCACGGCAACTATCCGAACATCGCCGCTCTCGACGAGGCCCAGCAGAAGGGGGTGTCGAAGGCGGTTGGCCGGTGGCACAAGACGGTCGGGAGCCGCGTCGAGGAGTTCGAGATCGTCGGCGTGAATATCGACCTCTTCTGCATTCCGATGCCTGATGTCGCCGATCTGCGTGCTCGGGTCCTGATGCGGATGGGGGCCAAGTGACCGCCAGCACGGCGCTCGAAGAGGTCGTCTTCGTCTCGCACAAGTTCAGAGACGTGCTCGACGCCGCTCGCAGGCTGACGGTCCGTTCGGAGTTCGCGGCGGTGGAGTGGGATGAGGAAGCCCCCTCGGTCGATTGGGGGTTCGCCCTTCTCTACGCCAGCGCGATCACGTCGGCTCAATCAGAGCGCGCGCAATCCGCGGTGCTCAGAATCGCCACGGCGTGCATGCTGTCCTTGGACGCGGAGGACGCTCACAAGGCGGCCGCCGCCGCGCTGCTCGAACGCAGCGGCAATCACATGGCCGTGGAGCTGGCGGAGTCCCGGGATCGACTGCCGGCCGACGTCTGGCGACGTCTGCCGGGTGCGCTCCGGATGGAGGTCGTCCGGAGCCGCATCGACTACTCGGTCCGCCTCTCAGACGGCCGTGTGCTGCCTGTCAATCCGTTTCAGGGGAAGTTCTGGGAAGCAGTAGAGACGAACGACTGGCTGAGCGTGTCGGCTCCGACCTCCGCTGGGAAGTCCAGGATCATCAGAGAGCACTTCTTGGAGGTCGCGCGCCAGCCAGGCCCGTTGACGCTTGTGTATCTCGTGCCGACGCGCGCCCTGATCGAGGAAGTCTCGCGTGATCTCCGGCGCGAGGCGCCACCGGACGTCGACGTCTTCACCATGCCGTGGGACCCCGACCTCGCGGAGTCGTCACGGACGGTCCTGGTCGTCACGCAGGAGCGGCTCCACCTGGTGCTGGAGCTCCTTCCGTCTCTCAGCGTGGACCTCCTCTTCGTTGATGAAGCGCAATCGCTCGCCGGTGACGCACGGGGAGTTCTTCTCCAGCACGCGATCGAGCGCTCCATCCGGCGCAGCCCGGAGGCGCGAGTGCTGTTCGCCAGCCCCTTGACCTCCAACCCGGAACTGCTGGTCGAAAACGCGCCCGCCGACCGGCGTTCCGACTCGTTCGTCTCCGAGACAGTCACCGTCAATCAGAACCTCCTATGGGTCGAGCACATCAACCGGAAGCCTCAGCGCAGAGCCGTATCTCTGGTGTCGGATGGGAACAGCCACAGAGTCGGCGAACTCGTGCTCGCGCAACGCGCGACGTCTGTGCCCATGCGCATCGCGCTGGTGGCGCATGCGCTGGCCGGAAACACCCCAGGAAACGTCATCTACGTCAACGGCCCGAGCGAAGCCGAGAAGGTCGCGAAGGCGGTCTACGAGCAGCTCCCGGCCTTGGCGGAGGCTGACACGGAGATCGACGATCTGCGGGATCTGATCAAGACCGCTGTGCACAGCAGGTACTTGCTCGCCGACGTGCTGGCCCGGCGCGTGGCCTTCCACTACGGGAACATGCCGCTGGTGGTGCGAACGGAGATCGAGCGCCTCTTCGGAGAAGGCAAGATCCACTACCTGGTCTGCACTTCAACACTGCTGGAGGGCGTGAATCTCCCGTGCCGGACGATCTTCATGCGCAACCCTCAGAAGGGCCCCGGCAATCCGCTCCGCGAAGGCGACTTCTGGAACCTCGCGGGACGCGCGGGGCGCTGGGGCAAGGAGTTCGAAGGCAACGTCGTGTGCATCGACACCGACGATGAAAGCCTGTGGCCCAACCTACCGCGGGTGCGAAAGCGGTCACAGATCACCCGAGCAGTCAGCAACGGGCTCGACGACGCGTCGGGGCTGCTCGCATTCGTTCGCTCCGTCGATGAGGTGCACGACGACAGCGCCGCTGAAAGCCTCTTCGCGTACCTGTGCTCGCGGCACCTCGCAGGCGAGTCCATCCAGCCCCTTCTCGATCGTATTCCCCTGGAATCGGAACGAAGCGAGGTCGAGTCCGCCGTCGTACGCGCGGCGACCGACCTGACGATCCCCGTCGAGATCGTGAGCCGACACACGGGGATCGCGCCCATCTCGATGGAGCGGCTCTTGGAGAGCTTCCGGCGATCCGGGAAGACGCCGACAGAGCTCCAATTGCCACTCCCCGAGGAGCCCGATGCTCGAGCCCGATTCCAAGAGGCGCTCGTGCGGGTCGGCGCAACGATGACGAGCGTCTTCGGCGCGCCCCGCTCCGGGGAGGATCGGCGCAAGTGGCAGCTCGCGAACCTCGTCGTCAACTGGATGAAGGGTATGCCCCTCTCTCGGCTGATCGACCAAAGGCTCTCGTTCAACGCATCGCTCACCTCAGCGAGGGCGATCCGAGACGTCATGCGAGACATCGAATCGATCGCAAGGTTCCATGCGCCGAAGTACCTCGCCTGCTACGCCGATCTGCTCGAGCTGTACTCGACTGAGCTCGGGTTGGAGACTGCTGCTCGACCCGATTACGCGATGATGCTCGAGCTCGGCGTCTCCCGCACGAGCGAGGTCGTGCTCATGTCGCTGGGTCTGTCTCGAACAGCCACCGTTGCCCTGTCCGACTTCATCGGAGTCGACGAGTGGTCGCGCACGGAGGCCCTGGCATGGCTCGCGGCTCAGAACCTTGATGGGCTTGGCGTGCCGGTGCTCCTCCAGCGCGAGATCGGTGACGTGCTCGAGGTGGCGACGCGGCGCGGCGAGACAGCACCGGAGGCTGACTAGTCGTTCGGGTCGACAGGCATCCAGTCGAGATCGCTGGTCTGGCGACGTCGGGAGGCTTCGGACGCGGTCGCGAGGCCCAGCTTGGCGTGGCGCGCGTGAAATACTAGCCATCGGCCCGCCTGGCTCCGGTCGGCGAGGCGTGACCCGACGGCTGCGATCCCGCTCGCCGCTGGGGTTGCGGCCAGTTCGCCCCAACCACCCTCCCTCTCCGCGAATCGATAGGTGAGCTGTCCCCAGGTCGGGCTCATGTAGATGACCTGCGCGTCGCGAAGGCTGTCGATCCGATCTCCAGACAGGTCGCTCCGCACCTCCTCTCGCGAAGCGAAGCGCGCCTCGCGGTACTCCTGCCGCCGGTCGTCGACTTCTGTCCGCAGCGCTTCTTTGGCGTCGGACTTCGCCGAGTGCTGGCGAATCGCGGTGAGGTAACTGAAATCCACCTCCTCGCCATCGACGCGGCGGATCCAGATGCCGATCGCCTTGGCCCCGACGAACACACCGCTCGCATCGCGAGTTCGACCGATGAAGAACTCCTTGACGCCCGGGCCAGTCTTCTGGGCGTGTTCCGGGTGGCGCTCGAGGAGTTCGATGAGCATCCGGTGGTGGACCGGGTCCGAGACGGCGTCGCCGACCGAGTAGCCGGACTCCCGCAGGATCCCGCGGAACGCTGCCTCGGCGGCCGAGCGCGTCGGCCAGCTGAACGTCTCGAGCACGACCGGGATGCCTGCCATGACTAGCACCCTAGAGCGTCACCATCCAGCCGCTCACGAACGATCGGGACGTGCTCGGCGCAGACCCCTCCCCTGGCGAGCCCACGCGGAGGAACGTCCGGCCTTAGCCTCGCTTCATGAGCCTGTCCTACGACGACGTTCGGAATCTTCCGTTGCCCGATCTGAGCCTGAACCTGCTCAGGTCGTTGGGCCCCGATCCGAACTTCAACAACCTGATCCAGGGATTCAAGCAGCGCGGCGGATACGACCAGTCCCCGCCCGACCTCGAGGCCATGCTCGCTCGTCTGTCGGATGCGTGGGCATGGCTCGAGTCCCATGCCCTGATTGGCCACTCTTCCAAGAACCCCCAAGGCAGCGACTGGAGTCGAGTCACGAGCAAGGGACGGGCCCTGCTCGAGGATCCCAAGGCGCTCTCGAAGGTCTGGGCGGAGGATCGACTCTCGGGCAGCCTTCATCCTGCACTGTCGTCTGCCCGATCGAACTTCGCTCTCGGTGACTACGAGACGGCATCCTTCGCGGCGATGAAGGCCGTCGAGGTGGAAGTGCGCCGCGTCGCCGGTCTGCCAAACGAACTCCTCGGAGTGGCCCTGATGAGGAAGGCGTTCAGCCCCAAGGACGGCGTTCTTCGCGATCCCGGTGCGGAGGGCGGCGAGCAGCAGGCGATCGCCGACTTGTTCGCCGGCGCGATCGGTGCCTACAAGAACCCGGCCAGCCATCGCACCGTTCAGTTCGACGACGCCGTCGAGGCCGCCGAAGTGATCCAACTCGCCGACCTGCTCCTCCGCATCGTGCAACGGGCTGACGCGCGGCTGAATCCGTAGGCGCCCACCGGCCCGCGGACGACACGAAATCGACGAGCCGCCCAGCCCCACTCAGCTGCTGGCGAAGAAGCTCCCGATCCTCCCGAGATCCAACGGCCCGACGGTCGCGGGGTGACGCCCGTCATGCTCCGCTGCGGATCAAGGCGCCGGCGACGGTCGGGATCGTCGGCGAGGCATAGCCGCGACCAGCGTCCTACCGCCGCGTTTCCGCTCGGTGCTCATGCCGGTCGCCCACCCTCCGCCCTCACCGGCCTAAACGCACCCGAGCCATCTGGCTTGTTTCCGCGCGCCACGAGCCCCGTCGATGCCAGGCTGGACGGGTCACTACTGCACCGTCGGGAGGCTATGCATGGGTTGGTTCGATCGCTTCCGCCGGCCGAGTCCGGGTACGCCATCTCCTCCGCACGCTCGTGTCGAGACCCCGACGCCGGCCGAAGCCGTACACGACGCGAGGGGCCAAACCACTAGGCCTCTCGGGTTGCCCGCGGGAACTCCGCGATTCGTTGTCCTGGACGTCGAGACCACAGGACTCTCGGCGTCAAGCCACCGCATCGTCGAGCTGGCGTTGCTGACCACCGACCCCTCTGGGCGGGTGCTCGACGAGTGGTCGACGCGTCTGAACCCCCAAGGCCCCGTGGGCGCCACCCATATTCACGGAATCACGGACGCAGAAGTAGCCCACGCACCGTCATTCTCCGACGTACTGGCAGAGCTCAACCAGCGTCTGGCCGGTGCCGCGGTGGTTGCCCACAACGCTCGCTTCGACCTGGCATTCATCCGCGCTGAGTACGCGCGGGCTCGATGGCAGCTACCGCACGTACCTGCCCTGTGCACCCTCGATGCCTCTGCTCATCACCTGCCTCACCTAGCCCGCCGTCGACTCGCGGACTGCTGCCATGCGATCGGTCAACCACTGACCGATGCTCACTCAGCACTGGGGGACGCACGCGCCACGGCCGGGCTGTTGGCTCACTACCTGCATCCACACCTGGGAGTCCCTGCCCGCCCCGAGCACCTGCGAATGCCGCACGACGCCCTCGCGGTGCGGTGGCCAGACGGCCCCGCTAGGGACGCCACGCTTGTCACCGCAGCCCGCGGCACTGATCCCACCACCGACCGCCGCGAGCTCTCAGAACGCGCACGCCGGAAGATCGCCGAGTTGAACTTGACTGCGCCTCGCAAGGCGGAGCCCCTGGTGCAGCTCATCGAGCGGTTCTCCCTCGCAGATGCACTCGACGAAGGCGCCCCCGCCGGGGCAATGGCGTACCTGGAGAAGCTTGCAGAAGTTCTCGAAGACGGGGTGCTCACCTCAGAAGAAGCAGCCGACCTCCGTGAGGTGGCGGCAGTCCACGACCTTGACCGCGCCGATGTGACAGCCACGCACCGCGCCTTCGTCCTTTCGATGGCCCACGCCGCCCTGGCGGACGGAAAGGTGACGCGAGCAGAGACTGAGGAACTACGCGCCGTAGCCGCGCTGTTCGACGTCGAGCCCGAACTGGTCCGCTCCCTGATCGACGCCGCCGAAGCGGCACGGCACGCGCGCCTGTCCGCGGGACTGGGCCCCCTCCCCCGGGATTGGGCACACGGAGAGCCGCTGCGAGTGGGCGACAAGGTCGTGTTTACAGGATGCGAGGACGCTGGCCGAGACGCCCTTGAGCAGCGCTCGACGGACCTAGGCGTGCGAGTAATGAACAACGTGTCATCGAAGACCGCCATGCTCGTCACCGACGGAACGATGCACGGCGGCAAGCACGAAAAGGCGACCGCTCTTGGAGTCCGTATGGTGGAGCCGGCCACCTATCGGCGCCTCCTCGAACACCTGCAGCCCCACGCCAAGTCGGCAGCCGATCCTGTCGCGACCGCCTCGAACTCGACATCGCCCACCGTCCGCGCTACTGGTTCAGCCAGTCCGGGCGCAGCGACTGACGAGGTGGCTGTCGCGCCACGCACGGCGCCGACGGCCGCGACAGTCTCGGCAGCAACTGTCCGCGCGTGGGGAAGAGACAACGGGTGGAACCTAGGGCAGCGAGGCCGATTGCCGGCCGACCTGCAAGATGCGTACGCCGCCGCTCACGCGGACTGAGCTCCGAAGTCGATTCGAGCATCACCAAGCGGAGCGCGCCGTCGACCTGACTATGCACGTCACCGACCCGGTCCGGCCGCCTCTTGCCAGTTGCAGTTCCAGTTGCAGTTCGAGGGGATTCGCAGGGGTCCGCTGAGGTCCGCGAGTTGCCATCCACGCCTGAAACGGACGCTTTCGGACCCCGCCGGACCCACCTCGGTCCGCCTGAAAAGTGGAAGGTCGGCGGTTCGACCCCGCCCCTGCCCACGAGCACCGCAGGGCTCTGACCTGCAGCCGGAGCCCCCGTCGCAGCGCGACGGGGGCTCTCGGCTTCTCCCGGGCCCTCACACCTTCGGGGTACTTGTCGCCACGACGCGGCGGTGCGAGGGTGGTAAAGGAACCCCCGCTGAAGACGACGGCGGGGCAGGCACCTCCCACCGTTGGGCTGCCACGCATGAACACCGTCTCCCCCCTCAGTACCACCATGACCAGGGAGCGTCGTCGGAGCGCGACCTCCAGGCTGCTCACCGAGGCCCGGAGCCAGCCGCCCGGCCCGGGCCGGGACGCGCTGCTCGACCAGGTGGTGCTGCTCAACCGCGGCGTCGCCACCGCGGTCGCGCGCCGCTACCGCGACCGCGGCGTCGCCTGGGACGACCTCGAGCAGATCGCGCTCGAGGGCCTGGTGCGAGCCGTGCACCGCTTCGACCCGGACGCCGGCGACGACCTCCTCGGCTTCGCCGTGCCCACCATGCGCGGGGAGGTGCTGCGCTACTTCCGCGACCACGCCTGGACCGTGCGGCCTCCCCGCCGGGTGCAGGACGCCCGCCGCCTGGTCGCCCGGTCGCGCGACCGGCTGCGGGTGCAGCTGGGGCGCGAGCCCTCGCGCCTGGAGGTGCTGGCCGACACCGGCCTCGACGGGAGCGACTACGACGAGTCCCAGCGCGCCGACGGGTGCTTCGCCGCCACCTCCCTCGACCAGCCGCTCGACGAGCAGACAGGCACGACGCTCGGTGACATGATGGTGGACGAGCACGACCAGGAGGAGACGAGCGACATGCGCCTGCTCCTGGCCCCGGCGGTCGGTCGCCTCGGCGAGCGGGAGCGCCGCATCCTGCACCTGCGGTTCGTCGAGGACCGCACCCAGAGCGAGATCGGTCGTGAGCTGGGCATCACCCAGATGCACGTCTCCCGATTGTTGGCCCGCATCCTCGAGAAGCTGAGAAGAGACATCGCTGCATGACCACCGGAGGGACCGCCGAGGCACGGGCTCGCGACACGGCGTACGCCGCGTTCTTCGCGAGGATCAGCGAGGGCCTGCTCGGCGATCCCTCCGTCCCACTGAGCTTCCAGCGAGTGGTCGACCGCGCACTCGAGATCGTCCCGGGCTGCGAGGGTGCCGGCATCACCCTGCGCGGCCGGGGGCGGGAGTCCGAGAGCACCGCCGCCGCGACCTCGGAGCTGACCCTGGAGGCCGACCGGTTGCAGTACGACCTCGACGAGGGACCGTGCCTGGACTCCGTGCGCGGTGGGGGCACCCTGGTCAGCGACGACCTGCGCCACGAGCCGCGGTGGCCCCGGTGGGCCCAGGCTGCGGCCGGGCTGGGCGTGCGCTCGGTGCTCAGCATCCGGCTGCACTCCGAGGAGGAGAACATCGGTGCGCTGAACTGCTACTCCCGCTCGACGGGCGCCTTCGCGCCCGAGAGCGTCGAGCTCGCCGAGATCTACGCCGTCCACGCCACCGGGGTGCTCAGCCAGGCCCAGCTGGTCACCGGGCTGCGCACCGCCCTGGAGTCGCGCCACGACATCGGCGTGGCACAGGGCGTGCTGGCCGTCACCTACGAGATCAGCTACGAGCAGGCCTTCGAGCTGTTGCGCCGGCTCTCCAACGAGACCAACACCAAGCTGCGCGACGTGGCCCGGCAGGTGCTCACCGAACGCGGTCTACCGGCGGGGCTGCTGCCGTGAGCCCGGTGGCCGCCGACGGGTCGACCAGCCCGTGCTCGAGGGCCCAGGCCACCGCCTGGGTGCGCCGGGTGACGCCGATCTTGCGGTAGGCCGAGCGGATGAACGTCTTGACGGTGTTCACCGTGACGTAGCAGTGCCGCGCGATCTCCTCGTTGCTCAGGCCGAGCGCGATCAGCTCGACCATCTCGCGCTCGCGTGCGCTCAGCTCGACCGGCACCGCGCACGGTCCCACGGACCGGAAGTCACCGACACCGACACCGTCACCATCACCGACGACGGCACCGGGGCCGCTCGCGGAGCGGGTCGCAGGCACGTCGGTGCGCCCGTCCACGCGGTGGGCCAGCCGGCTCAGCTCGGCGTGCAGCTCCTGCGCCCCGAGCGCGCGGGAGACGGCCACCGCGGGGCCGGGCACGTGCGGGCGCCGTCCCGGCTCACCCGGCCACGCGTAGGCCACGGGGAGCCAGCCGCGGTCGACGACGCGACGCAGCAGGACCCGGTCGTCGCTGCTCATCGGCGCCGAGGGCTCGAAGACCACCGGCCGGGGCGACTGCAGCGACAGCGTCGGGCCGAGCACGTCGACGCGTGCCGTGGGCACGAACGGCTCGAGCAGCGCCCTCAGCCCCTGCGTGAGCAGCTCGGACTGGCCGATCACGGCGATCTGGACGCCGCCCTCGGCGGGACGCCGCGTCGGGGCGAGGCTGGCGGTGGTCATCGTGTGTACCTCCCGGGAGTGAGGTGGCCCCCGTACCCCCCGCCCCCTCGGGGCATGCCTGGGACCCGACCCACAACGGTGTGACCTGCACCATCCGCGTGAGCCGGGGCGGCCCAGTGCGGAAAGAAGCCGAGACACGTCCTAGTATCTCCTCGAAACTCTTGCTGGAGACCACGGCAAGACGGAGTCCTCCTGCACCTCAGGGCCCATGTCTGCTGCCTCCACACCCCCGCGTCCGGGCGAGCCCGGCCACCGCGACCGGACCTACGCGGCCTACTTCGCCCGCATCAGCGAGGGCCTCCTCAGCTCGGGCGACGAGCCCCTGACCTTCGAGCGGGTCGTACGCCGAGCCGTGCAGATCGTGCCGGGCTGCGACGAGGGCGCCATCACCGTCGCCCGGCGACGCCGCGACGCCGTTCCGGCAGCCGCGACGGCCCCCGAGCTGGAGCTGCTCGAGCAGCTCCTGGACGACGGCGGCGGCCCGTCCTGGTCGGGCACCGACAGCGGGATGCTGCTCTCCGAGGACCTGCGCCACGAGCGTCGCTGGCCGGGCTGGGCGGCCGCGGCGGTCGACCAGGGCTTCCGCTCGGTCCTGGCCATCCGTCTGCAGACCGAGGCCGAGGACATCGGTGCGCTGCGCCTCTACTCGCGCCGCAGCCGCGCCTTCACCGACGACGCCCTCGACGTCGCGGAGATCTACGCGACGCACGCGGCCACCGCGCTCAACCAGGCCCACCTGGTCACCGGGCTGCGCACCGCCCTGGAGTCGCGCCACGAGATCGGCGTCGCCCAGGGCATCCTCGCGATGCGCTACGAGATCAGCCACGAGCAGGCCTTCGAGCTGCTGCGCCGCTACTCCAGCCGCACCAACACCAAGCTGCGCGACGTGGCCCGCATCGTGGTCACCACTCGCGAACTTCCCGACGACGACACCGCGCCGGGCTGAGCAGGCCTCCGAGGTGTGCCACCAGCCGGGAACGGGTACCGGGACGGCCAACCCCCACCACGAGGAGGACACCCGTGTCGGTCCACCTGGCCTGGTCGACGTCGCCCCTGCCCGAGCCGCCACAGCGTGAGGACTGGGACTCGGTGCGCCTGATCGACCCGCACCTGCTGCTCGTGCACGGCACCTGCAGCGCCGACGAGGTGCTCGCCGTGCTGCGCGAGGCCGTGCCCGCCGACGTCGCGCTGCTGGTGGTCCCGCTGACCGGCGCGGTCGCCGCCAGCGGCCTCCCGGACGACGGCGAGCAGTGGCTGCGCAGCCGCGTGTCGGGCCCCACCGGGGCCCGTGGCCCGACCGGCGGGTGAAGGACGGCTCAGCCCCGCTGCGCCTCGGCGATCACGTCCAGGGCGGTGCGGGTCAAGGTGGTGCCGCGCCGCCGGGAGCGCTCCACCAGCCTCTCGTAGGCGGTGGCCAGGTCGATCCGCTCGAGGTAGGACAGCACGCCCTTCGCCTGCTCCACCACCTCGCGGGCCCGCAGCGCCTCGCCCACCAGCGCGTCGACGTGCGCTCGCGGCACCGGCCGGGCGTGGACGACCAGGAGCGTGGCCATGTCGGCCACGGCCTGCACCAGCGTCTCGTCCTCGGCGTCGAGGCAGCCCCCGGCGTGGAAGACGTTGAGGCCGCCGATGGTCGTGGCGCGGTAGCGCATCGGGAACGCCGCCACCGAGTCGAAGCCCGCCTCGCGGATCCCCTGGCCCACCTCGCCCCACCGCCGGACCATCTCGTCGCCGCTCGCGCGCACCACCCGGTCGGTGCGCAGGCACTCCACGCACGGGCCGCGGTCGTGCTGGATCTGCAGCATCTCTAGCTCCGCGGCCCGGTGCGAGGTGGCGCTGAGCAGCGCCACCCGGGAGTCGTCGCCGTCGCGCGTCATCACCGCCACCGCCGACGCGCCCACCCCCGCGGCGCAGTCGGCCACCAGCGTGGCCAGGGCGTCGGTGACGTCCTCGGGGCCGCCCACCAGGGCGGCCGCCGCGCCGCTGAGGGCGTGTCGCACGCTCGAGTCGCTCACTGGGTTCCTCCGTGGGGATCTCGGCTGAAGTCGAGCTCGCCGCTCACGACCCGGCGCGCCACCTCATGCACGCTGGCGTCGGAGGCGAAGGCGTGGGCCCGCAGGATGGCCGCGGCGTCGGCGGGACCGACCCGCAGCTGCGCCACGATCGCGCCGGTCGCCTGGGCCACCCGGTCGCGCTCGGACCACAGGCCCCGGCTGTCGTCGTCGTACGACGCCTGGCCCAGGCACGCGGCCCCGACGGCGTCACCGAGGAAGTGCAGGCTCTCCTGCTCCTCGTCGAGCATCCCGGCGGCCTCGAAGTGCACCGTGACGACGCCGACCACCACCCCGTCGGGGCGCATGGGCAGGGCGTGGACGTGGGCGGGGTGCTGCGGCGACAGGCCCGAGAGCCGCGGCCAGGTGCTGGCGTGCGCCTCGCTGGAGTCGACGGAGGCCACCGCCCCCGTGCGCAGCGCCTGCAGGGTGGGGCCCTCCCCCGCCAGGTCCTGGGCGTCCTCGTAGCGCGCGGCCGGCTCGTCGGTGGCGCAGAGCAGGGCGCGCTCGTCGCCCAGCGACCCCAGCGAGATCGCGCCGCGCTCGGCCCGCGCCAGGCGCACGTAGGCGGTGCAGAGCCGCATCGACAGCGGCGCTCCCCTGAGCTCCTGGCGAGCCAGCATGCGGGTCAGCTGCAGCAGCAGGTGGGCGTGCTGCGACACCACGACCACCTCGATCTCCGGGCCCGGCGGGCCGGGCAGGACTGGACTGGGCCCTCACCCTACGCCCGCACGCGCGCCCGGGGCCGGAGGTCGTCGGGGCTCAGCGGTCGGACGGCGGGGCGGAGACCGCCGCCAGCATCCGGCCCACCTCGTCCTCGGGCAGCGCCCGCGCCAGGTCGGCCTGGCTGAGCATGCCGACGAGCCGGTGTCCGTCGATGACGGGCAGCCGGCGCACGTCGTGGTCCATCATCGTGCGCAGCGCCTCGCTCGCGTCGTCGTCGGCGCCGATGGTCACCGGCTCCTCCGCGCAGAACTGCGCCACCAGCACCTGCGAGGGGTCCTTGCCGTCGGCCACGCAGCCCACGACGATGTCGCGGTCGGTCACGACGCCGTGCAGGCGCTGGTCCTCGCCGCAGATGGGCAGGGAGCCGACCCCGAGGTCGCGCATCCGGGCCGCCGCCGTGGCCACGGTCTCCTCGGTGCGCGCGCAGTGGGCGTCGGGGGTCATCAGCTCGCGTGCAGTGGTCATGCTGCCTCCTTCGTTCGTGCCGCCGGCGGGCCCGGTCGGTCGGCCTCGCCGTACCCCGGCGACCGCCGGCACATGTCGTGCTCGGGGCGAAGACGCCCGAGCGGGTGGTGAGAGGGGTGCTTGACGATTCCTGGCGTCGAGCCATGACCGGCACTCGCGCGCTGGCCACCGCCTGAGGACCTGCCCGCGTCGTCGCCCACCCTCCCGGTGCGTCGCCCGGCTGCGACAGTGGGGGCATGGACGTCGCCCTCACCCTGGTCGCGGGCACCCTGCTGATCGCCGTCATCATCGCGGCGAACGGCTACTTCGTGGCCCAGGAGTTCGCCTACATGGCCGTCGACCGGTCGCGCCTGAAGGCCATGGCCGGGCGCGGCGACAAGGCCGCCCGCCGCACCCTGCGCATCACCGACCGCACCTCCTTCATGCTCTCGGGCGCCCAGCTCGGCATCACCGTGACGGGCCTGCTGGTCGGCTACGTGGCCGAGCCGGTGCTGGGCACCGCGATCGGCGAGGTCCTGGGCGGGGTGGGGGTGCCCACCGCCACGGGCGTCCTGGCCGGCACCGTGCTGGTGCTGGTCGGCTCGACCTTCGTGCAGATGCTCTTCGGCGAGCTGTTCCCCAAGAACCTCGCCATCGCCCGGCCCTACCCGGTCGCCGAGCGCCTCTCGCGCTCGACGCTGCTCTACATGGGCGCCTTCGGCTGGCTGATCAGGGTCTTCGACGCCGCCTCCAACGCGCTGCTCAAGGTGCTGCGCATCGAGCCGGTGCACGACGTCGAGCACTCCGCCAACCTGCACGACCTGCGCCGCATCGTGACCGTCTCCCGCGACGCCGGCGAGCTGCCGCCCGAGCTGAGCCTGGTGCTCGACCGGATGCTCGACTTCCCTCAGCGCCCCGTGGGCCACGCCCTGGTGCCGCGCTCCCGCGTCGACGTCATCGCCCAGGACACCCCGCTCGCGGAGGTGCGCGACGCCATGGAGGGCGGTCACTCGCGCTACCCCGTGCTCGACGACGAGGGCGACATCGTGGGGGTGGTCCACCTCGTCGACGTGCTCGAGGCCCTGCACGGGGTCGCCGACGACGAGGCCCGCGCGAGCCGCCCCGTGGCCGAGGTGGTGCGGCCCGCCACGGTCGTGCCGAGCCTGATGCTGCTGCCCGCGGCGCTGGCGGCGATGGAGCGCAGCGGCGACCAGATGGCCTGCGTGGTCGACGAGTACGGCGGCTTCGTCGGCGTGGTGACGGTCGAGGACCTCGCCGAGGAGGTCGTCGGCGAGATCACCGACGAGCACGACGTCGACGAGGAGCCGCACCTGGCGCCGATCGGCGACGACGGTCGCTGGAGCGTGCGCGGCGACGCCCCCCTCGACGAGGTCGAGCGCGAGATCGGGGTGTCGCTGCCCGAGGGCGACTACGTCACCCTCGGCGGCCTGGTGATCTCCTCGTTCGGGGCGCTGCCCGACGTCGGCGAGCGCGTCGTGGTGGCCCTGCCCGCCGACCCCGCCGACCTGGCCCACGACGACGACCCGCCCGAGCGCCACCTCGAGGTGGAGGTGCTCGAGGTCGCCAGGCACGTGCCCACCCAGCTGGCCGTGGCCCTGTGCACCAGCGAGCCCGTCAGCGACCTGCCGAGCACCGAGAGCGAGGTCGCCCGATGACCGGTCTGGCCGCCATCCCCGTCACCATCGCCATCATCGCCGCGAGCGCCTTCTTCGTGGCCGTCGAGTTCTCGGTGATCGCGGCCCGGCGCACCCGCCTCGAGGCGGCCGCGGCCGACAGCCGCTCGGCGCGGGCCGCCCTGCGCAGCGCCTCCGAGGTGCCGCTGCTGCTGGCCGGCAGCCAGCTCGGCATCACCGCGTGCACGCTCGCGCTGGGCGCGGTCACCAAGCCGGCCGTCGACCACGCGCTCGAGCCGGTGCTCGAGCAGGTCGGCCTCCCGGCGTACGCCGCCGCCCCGGCGTCGTTCGCCCTGGCGCTGCTGCTGGTCACCTTCCTGCACCTGGTGGTGGGCGAGATGGCGCCCAAGTCGTGGGCGATCAGCCACCCCGAGCGCTCCGCGACCATGCTCGCGCTGCCGATGCGCGCGTTCATGTGGACCTTCCGCCCGGCGCTGCACGTGCTCAACGAGGCCGCCAACCGTCTCGTCCAGCGCCTGGGCGTGGAGCCGAAGGCCGAGGTGGCCATCGAGCAGGACCCGGACGACCTGCGCGAGCTGGTGCGCCACTCCGCCGAGACCGGTGAGCTCGACGCCGGCTCCTCCGAGCAGCTCGTGAGCGCGCTGGAGACGTCGCGAGCCACCGTCGACCAGGTGGTCGGCGACCGCGAGCTCGTCGTGGTCGAGGCCGGGGCCAGCGTCGCGGAGGTGCACGAGCAGGCCCGCACCACCGGTCACCTGCGGGTGCTGGTGGGCAGCCGGCACGCCCCCACCGGCGTCGTGCACGTGCGCGACACCCTGACCGCGGGCGACGACGACCCGGTGGCCCCGTTCGTGCGCGACCTGCACCGCCTCGACGGGAGCACGACGGTGCTGGAGGCCCTCTCCGACCTGCGTGAGCAGGGCACCCAGATCGCCCTGGTCGTGCGCGAGGGCGCCGCCCCGGCGGTGGTGACCATCGCCGACCTGCTGTCGCGGCTGATGCCGGCGACGGCAAGGGCCGAGCGGGTCGTCTCCGACTAGCCCCGTCCGACGGGCCGGGACGACGACGGGCCCCCGCCCTGGTCGGCGTGAGCCGCAGGGTGGGGGCCCGTCGTGCCAGGGCTCGTCAGGTCAGAGCACCAGGAAGAGCAGGATGATGATGGCGATGACGAAAGCGGCGATGGCGATGGTGCGAGTGTTCATGGTTCCTCCTGGTGACGGGGCGCGGGACGCCCGGACGGGCTCCCGCCCCTGATCGTGGGGCACCAACCTGCCAGTGGCCAGTCGGCGCGCGGGCCACCCCTTCGGACACACCCGGCACACCCCTCCCACCTGGCCCGGCCCCTCGGCCCTCACCCGCACGGGCGGTGTGCACCCCGAGCGGACACGACACCCTCCCAGGGAGCGCCGCCGGCGCGAGAAGGAGGCACCACCATGCGAGGCATCCTCGGAGCGATCGTCATCATCTGGCTCGTCATCGGCGTCGCCGCCGCCGTCCAGCGCGGCTACTTCGGCGACGACCAGGAGGTCAGCTGCGCCACCGCCGGCACCACCGCTGTCACGGTCCTGGCCGGACCCCTGAACTACTTCGGCGCCAACCCGGAGGTCGACTGCGAGGTGCCCGAGCCCTCCAGCTGAGGGCTGCCCGGGGCGGGACCTCCGGCCCTGGTCCGCGGGCTCCCGCGTGGGACCATGGGAGCACCATGACGACACCGGAGCCCGTCACGCGCCCACGGCGCCGCCACCTGATCGACCCCGCCAACCCTCCCCCGCCGCCGAGCAGCGCCTCGCTCGGGCGCGTCCAGCAGTGGGTGCTGTCGGTGCTGGCCACCACGACGATCCTGCACCTGACCTTCGGCCTGCTCCTGGCCGCCTGGGTGATCGACCAGGACGACCTGGTGCCGGTCGTGGGCCTCGAGGTCATCGCCGGGGTCTTCGCGGTGATCGCCGTGGCGGTCGCCCGGGCGATCCACCGCCGTCCCGTGCTGTCCCCGTGGCTGCTGCTCGGCGTGCTCCCCACGCTGCTCGGGCTCGTGGTCACCCTGCGCTGACGGACGAGTCGACCTCCCGGGTGGGGGCACCACGTGCGAACCTGGGACCCGGCACGCCCGGGCAGGCCACACTGGGGCACACACCGGGCACTGCGCCACCACCATCGCGCGACGACCACCCATGGAGGGACACGTGGCTGAGCCGGCCGGCACCACCGGCGCCTCGTGGCGTGCCGTCGTCGAGGCCAGCACCGACGCGCTGTGGCTCCTCGACGCCGACGGCACCACCGTGTGGGCCAACCGTCGCCTGGGTGAGCTGCTCGGCCGCCCCGACGACGACCTCGTGGGCACCCCCGCCACCGAGGCCTTCGCGCCCGAGACCCGGGCCCGCGTCGCGCGCCACGTCTCCCTGCTCGCGCGCGCCACCCGTGGCCGCGACAACGTGCCGATGGCGCTGCAGCGCGCCGACGGCACGCTGCAGCCGGTGCTCGTCAGCTACTCGCCCGTGCGCGAGCCCGCAGCCCCGGTCCGCTGGCTGCACCGGCTGACCCCCGACACTGCTGCCGGTGCCGCACCGGACGACGGGGAGGAGTCGCTCGTCCGACGTCTCGCCGAGGTCACCGAGCGCGAGCGCCAGCTCGCCGAGGCGCAGGACATCTCCGGCATCGGCAGCTGGTCCTGGGACGTCGTGGCCGACCGGGTCGTGTGGTCCGAGCAGCTCTACCGCATCTACGACCTGGACCCCGCCGACCACGTCGCGACCTACCAGGGCTTCCTCGACCGCATCCACCCCGACGACCGCGAGATGGTGCAGGAACGGGTGCAGGCCACCTTCGAGGGCGCCGAGGAGTTCTCGTTCGACGCTCGGGTGCTGCGTCCGTCGGGCGAGGTGCGCTGGACCCACGGCCGGGGCCGGGTCACCCGCGACACCACGACCTGTCGCCCGCTGCGGATGAGCGGCACCACCGCCGACGTCACGGCCCTGCACCGCCACCAGCAGGCCGCGACCGAGGCCACCGGGCGGATCCGCCTGCTGCAGGAGCTCGCCGTCGCGGCCAACAGCGCCACCACGCTCGAAGAGGCCGTCGTCGTCGTCGGGGCCTCCCTGGTCGAGCACACCGACTGGTCGCCGGTCGCCGGCTACCGCGTCGACTCCGACGACGGGCCCCTGCGCCGCCTCGACCTGCCGATCCCGCCCGCCTGCCCGCCCGACACCGACCTGGCCGAGCGCGCACGTCGTACCGCCCGCATCGCCGACGGCCCCGCCCCGGCGCCGCACGACGCCCCCGACGCCCCCGACACCAGCGCCCGGCACCTCGTCGCCCTGCCGGTGCTGGCCGGCGACCAGGTCGTGGCCGTCCTGCAGGCCCTGACCGGCCCCTGGGTCGGCGAGGAGCACCAGCGCCTGGCCGCGCAGGTCGCCGACCAGCTCGGTGTCGTCGCGACCCGCGAACGTGACGCCGCCGAGGTGCGCGCCGCGCGCGACGCCGCGATGGAGGCCTCCCGGCTCAAGTCGGAGTTCCTGGCCACGATGAGCCACGAGATCCGCACACCGATGAACGGCGTCATCGGCCTCAACGAGCTGCTGCTGCGCACCGAGCTCGACGACCACCAGCACCGGCTCGCGGCAGGCGTGCAGAGCGCCGGGCTGTCGCTGCTGGCGATCATCAACGACATCCTCGACCTGTCGAAGATCGAGTCGGGCAAGCTCGAGCTGGAGGACGTCGACTTCGACGTGCGCAGCGTCTTCGAGCAGACCGCGGCCGTGCTCAGCGGGCCGGCCCACGAGAAGGACCTCGAGCTGGTGGTCTCCTGCCACCCCGAGGTGCCGGAGTTCCTGCGCGGCGACCCGACCCGCCTGGGCCAGGTCCTGACCAACCTCGGCTCCAACGCGGTCAAGTTCACCGAGCACGGCGAGGTCGCGATCCGGGCGCGCATCGAGCGCAGCGACGACGAGGGGGTGCTGCTGCGGGTCGAGGTCACCGACACCGGCGCCGGCATCGCGCCCGAGGCCCAGGCGGGCCTCTTCGACGCCTTCACCCAGGCCGACCTCTCGACCAACCGGCGCCACGGCGGCACCGGCCTCGGTCTGGCGATCTCGCAGCAGCTCGTCGAGGCCATGCGCGGGCGGATCCGGGTCGACAGCGAGCTCGGCCGCGGCAGCACCTTCGCCTTCACCGCCCTGCTGGAGCACACCTCGGTGGCCCCGCGGCAGAGCGCCCCGCGACCCCAGCCGCTGCGCGACGAGCGGGTCCTGGTGGTCGACGACAACGAGACCAACCGCTTCATCCTCACCGAGCAGCTCGCCGCCTGGCACCTGCGACCCGTGGCGGTGGCCACCCCGGCCGAGGCGCTGGCGGCGCTGCGCGAGGCGCACGCGGCGGGCGAACCGTTCACCATCGGCCTGCTCGACCTGGTGCTGCCCCGCATCGACGGACTCGAGCTGGCCCGGATGATCCACAGCGACCCCGACCTCGCCGGGCTGAAGATGCTGCTGCTGACCTCCGACCAGGCCGTCAGCAGCCGCAGCGCCCGCGCCGCCGGCATCAGCACCACCCTCAACAAGCCGGTGCGCCACGCCGAGCTCTACGACGCGCTGGTCGCCGCCACCGGGCGCGGTGGGCAGCCGGCGCACCGCGCGGTGCGCCGGCTGGTGGTGCCCTCCCTCGACCTCCGGGTGCTCGTCGTCGAGGACAACCCGGTCAACCAGCTCGTGGCCACGGGGCTGCTAGAGTCGCTGGGGCTGCACGTCGACGTCGCCGACGACGGGCTGGGCGCCGTCGAGGCGCTGCGCGCCGGGCACGACTACGCGTTGGTGCTGATGGACTGCCGGATGCCGGAGATGGACGGCTTCGAGGCCACCGAGGTGATCCGGGCCCGCGAGGGCGCCGGGCGCCGGGTGCCGATCATCGCCATGACGGCCTCGGCGCTCGAGGGCGAGCGGGAGCGCTGCCTGCAGGTCGGGATGGACGACTTCCTGACCAAGCCCGTCGACCCGACCGCGCTGGAGGAGGTGGTGCGGCGCTGGAGCCGGCCCCAGCCTGCCGACGACGCCCCAGCACCCGACCCCGCACCAGGTCCGGCACCAGGTCCGGCACCCGACCCGATCCCCGAACCGACCCCCGAGCCGGAGCCGGGTGAGGAGGCCGAGCCGGAGCCGCCGGTGGTCGACGAGGTGCGCCGCCAGGTCCTCGACGAGCTGGTCAAGGACGGACAGAGCTTCTTCGACCGCACGGCACGCTCCTTCTCCAGCCGCATCGACGACCAGGTCGCGGCCATCCGCGCCGCCGTCGACGCCCGCGACGCCAACCGTGCCTTCACCGCCTCCCACCTGGTCAAGGGCAGCGCGCTCAACCTGGGCCTGCCCCGGGTCTCCGCCGTGGCCGCCGCGCTCGAGGCCCACACCCACGCCGGGCGCACCGACGAGGCCCGGCCGCTGCTCGACGAGCTCGAGGCCGAGGTGGCGCTCGCCGTCGACGAGCTCGCCCGGCTGGTGCGGCCCTGACCAGCGCGCCCCCGCCGCACGAGCCCGGCCCGGCAGCACCCGGCCGGTTCGAGGAGGTCGCCCGGCGCCGGCCGGTCGACCTCGTCGCGCCCGGTGCGGTGCAGGTCGACCGGGCCGACCCCGGGGGCTCCTCGCGCCACGCGCTCCCGCAGCCCGCCCCCTGCGTGGCCGTCGAGGCCGAGCTGCGGGGCACCGGCCCCGTGCGGCTGCGGCTCGGCGACGACACGCTGTCGGTGAGCGCGGTGCACGCCGAGGGCGCGTGCCTCCTCGAGGTCACCACCACCGTCGGCACGCCGGCCTCCCCCGCGCCCCGCACCAGCCGGCACCGCAGCCGGCGCTCGGCCCGCGCCGAGGGGCTGCACCGGATGGCGCTCACCCTCACCGGCACCGAGGCGGTCGTGCTCGGCGACGACGGCAGCGGCTGGCGCGCCCACGGACGCGTCGACCTGCGCGAGGTCGGTGACCGCGGTCGCACGGCCGGGCTGTGCCGCGACGAGACCTGGCTGGCCGGCCTCGAGGTCGAGCACACCGGCGACGTGGCCCGGCTGCGCGCCGGCGGCTACGGCCAGCTCGGGCTGCGCGACCTGAGGCTGCTCACCCACGCCGACGGCACGGCGTACGCCGACGGACCGGGCGAGGAGGGGCGGGTGCTGTGGCTCAGCGCGACGAGCGCGGGGCCGGGGTTCTTCGGCACCGCCCACACCTCGGTGTGGCGCCTCGAGCTCGACGGCTACCGGCTCGAGCACCGCGCCGACCTGTTCTTCCGCAGGCCGGGACGGCCGGGGGTCTTCGGCGACCACGCCACCCACGTGGTGCGCGACGGTGGCTCTTGGCTGGTCGCGACCAGCACCTGGGGCGACTTCGACCACCGGCGCGACGACGCGGGGGTCGAGGTGACGCTGGCGCGCACCGACGCCGACCTGCTGCACGGGCGCCACGTGCTCGACACCGAGCCGCTGCCGCTGCCGGTCGACCCCCTGGCCTCCGTCGGCGTGTGGGACCCGCACCTGGTGCGCACCGACCTCGGGCAGGGGCCGGTGTGGCTGGTCGGCTACGTCAGCGCGCGGGAGTTCTTCGACTTCCACCCCGTGCTCGCCGAGGGGCCGGCGCTGGACCGGCTCTCGCTGCGCGCCGCGCTGACCTCGCGGCGTGCCACCGAGGGCACCACCCTGGTGCGCTGGGACGGGCGGTGGCGGGTGCTGGCCAGCGACGGGCGCGACAACCCGCGGCGGCACCGGGCGCAGTACCCCGTGCTCGACCTCGACCTGCGACCCGACGGCGCACCGCTGGACGCGGCGTACCCGACCAACATCCCGTGGCCCACGCTCGCCCCGCTGCCCGACGGAGGCTGGCTGCTGCTCACCTTCAACGGCCGCGGCGTGGGCGGGCGGGTCGTGGGCTACGGCAGCCACGGCGACGTGGTGGTGCTGCGCGCCCCCGCGGCGGCGCCGGGGGCCGGCGCGGAAGACACGGCGGCGGACCCGGCGTCGTAGGCTGGCAGTGAGACCTGCGCCACCCCTGCGGGCCTCGCCACCCACCGCCACACCACCCCCGTGGCCCGAGCAGAGAGCGGCCCATCATGTCCGTGACCCCCAGCAGCCCCGGCAGCCCCGTCGACGTCTTCGAGGTCGGCGCCGAGCACGAGCAGGTCGTCTTCGCCAACGACCCGGCCACCGGCCTGCGCGCGATCGTCGCCATCCACTCCACCGCCCTGGGCCCGGCGCTGGGCGGCACCCGCTTCTACCCCTACGCCTCGACCGCAGACGCGCTGCGCGACGTGCTCGACCTCTCGCGCGGGATGTCCTACAAGGCGGCGCTGGCCGGCCTCGACCTCGGCGGCGGCAAGGCCGTGATCATCGGCGACCCGGCGACGCTGAAGACCGAGGCGCTGCTGCGCGCCTACGGCCGGTTCGTGCAGACCCTCGGCGGGCGCTACCGCACCGCCTGCGACATCGGCACCTTCTCGGTCGACATGGACCACGTCGCGCGCGAGTGCGACTTCGTCACCGGCCGCACCGTCGCCCACGGCGGCGCCGGCGACAGCTCGGTGCTGACGGCGTACGGCGTCTTCCAGGGCATGCGGGCCGCGGCCCAGGTCGCCTTTGGCGAGCCCACCCTGGCCGGGCGCACCGTCGGGGTCGCCGGGGTCGGCAAGGTCGGGCGCCACCTCGTGGCCCACCTCGTCGAGGACGGCGCCGACGTGGTCGTCACCGATGTCCACGCGCCCGCGGTCGACGCCGTGCTGGCCGCCCACCCGGGCGTGCGCTCCGTGGCCACCACCGAGGAGCTGGTGGGCTCCCGGCTCGACGTCTACGCGCCCTGCGCGATGGGCGGCGCGATCAGCGACGAGGTCGTCGAGGTGCTCAGCGCCCGCGTCGTCTGCGGCGCGGCCAACAACCAGCTGGCCCATCCCGGCGTCGAGAAGGCGCTGGCCGACCGCGGCGTCGTCTACGCCCCCGACTACTGCGTCAACGCCGGCGGACTGGTCCAGGTCGCCGACGAGCTGCACCCCGCCGGCTTCAGCTTCGAGCGCGCCCGCCAGCGCGCCACGGGCATCTTCGACACCACCCTGGCGATCCTGGCCCACGCCGAGGCCGAGCACGTCTCGCCGGCCCTGGCCGCCGACCGGATCGCCGAGGCGCGGATGCGCGACGTGGGTCGGCTGCGCTCCATCTGGGTCGGCTGAGACACCCCCGAGCCGGCGCCAGTTCCTCGCCGAGCCGGCGCCACTTCCCGTCGTACGACGTCGGCGGCAGGAAGTGCCGCCGGCTCGCGCAGGAAGCAGCGCCGGCTCGCAGGAGCTGGTGCCGGCTCGCGGAGGGCCCGAGGGCCGCCGGAGGGCTCAGTCGCGACGAGGGTCGTAGTCCGACCACTCGTCGGGCTCGTCGCCCTGCTCGGTGTCACTCGCTTCTTCACTGCCATGCAGCTCTCGCGCCAGCGCCCCGAAGTCCGTCTCGTGAGTGCGGTACTTCAGGTCGCGGGCGACCTTCGTCTGCTTGGCCTTTGCACGGCCGCGCCCCATAGGGTCAGCCCCCTCGCACGCTTGGCCGGGGCGCTATGGCTCCCGGGCTGTCTCTGCAATCTCGTGGGGGCAACGCTACCTGCTGGGGGGTCGTTCACGCACACCCGGCTCGCGGTGACGCCCCCAGGCTTCACCAACCGGGGTGCTGGCCCACCAGGTCGACGCGCCCACCGCGGTCGGCCGACGCCCGCACCTCGCCGGCGACCCAGGCGCGCACGCCGTGCCCGGCCAGCACCGACACCGCGGTGTCGACGTCGCCCGCCGGCAGCAGCGCCACCATGCCCACGCCGCAGTTCAGCGTCGCCTCCAGGTCGGGCTGGGAGACCGAGCCGACGCGGCGCACCAGGTCGAAGACGGGCTGGGGGGTCCAGGTGGCGCGGTCGATCGTGGCCGCCAGCTCGACCGGCATCACCCGCTCGAGGTTGGCGGCCAGGCCGCCGCCGGTCACGTGCGACATCGCGTGGACACCGGTGCGCGCGGCGAGGTCGAGGCAGGCCTTGGCGTAGATGCGGGTCGGCTCGAGCAGCTCCTCGCCGAGGGTGCGGCCCAGCTCGGGCACGTCACGGTCGAGCGCCCAGCCGGCGCCACCGTCGCCCGCGCTGCCGAGCAGCACGTGGCGCACCAGCGAGTAGCCGTTGGAGTGCAGGCCGCTGGCCTCCATCGCCAGCACCACGTCGCCGGGACGCACGCGGGCCGGCCCCAGCAGGCGGTCGGCCTCGACCACGCCGGTGGTGGCGCCGGCGACGTCGTACTCGTCGGGGGCCAGCAGGCCCGGGTGCTCGGCGGTCTCGCCGCCGACCAGCGCGCAGCCGGCCTCGGCGCAGCCCTCGGCGATGCCCCTGACGATGGCCGCGATCCGCTCGGGCACCACCCGGCCGGTGGCGATGTAGTCGGTCATGAAGAGCGGCTCGGCGCCGCAGACCACGAGGTCGTCGACGACCATGCCGACCAGGTCGCGCCCGATGGTGTCGTGCACGTCCATCGCCTGCGCGATCGCGACCTTGGTGCCGACGCCGTCGGTCGAGGTGGCCAGCAGCGGGCGGGTGTAGCGGGTCAGCGCGGTGGCGTCGAAGAGGCCGGCGAAGCCGCCGAGCCCGCCGATGACCTCGGGCCGCGTGGCCAGCGCCACCGAGCCCTTCATCAGCTCGATGGCGGTGTCGGCCGCCTCGATGTCGACGCCGGCCCGGGCGTAGGCGTTGGTCTCGGTCACGTCAGGCCTCCTGGCCGCTCACGGGTTGTTGAGGACCGGCAGCGCGCGGCCCAGGGTGGGCGAGCTCAGGCTCGCCTCGAGGAGGTGCTTGCCGAGCAGCGACTCGTCGGGCAGCTCGACCGGGTAGTCGCCGGTGAAGCAGGCGGTGCACAGGCTCGAGCGCTCCTGGCCCGTCGAGGCGACCATCCCCTCGAGCGAGATGTAGCCGAGGCTGTCGGCGCCGACGCTGGCCGCGATCTCGTCGACGTCGAGACCGTTGGCGATCAGCTCGGCGCGGGTGGCGAAGTCGATGCCGTAGAAGCAGGGCCACTTCACCGGGGGCGAGGAGATCCGCACGTGCACCTCGAGGGCACCGGCCTCGCGCAGCATCCGCACCTGCGCACGCTGGGTGTTGCCGCGCACGATCGAGTCGTCGACGACGACGAGCTTCTTGCCGCGGATCATGTGCTCGAGGGCGTTGAGCTTGAGCCGCAGGCCGAGCTGGCGCAGCGTCTGGCTGGGCTGGATGAAGGTGCGCCCGACGTAGGCGTTCTTGACGAAGCCCTGGCCGAAGGGGATGCCGGACTCCTCGGCGTAGCCGGACGCGGCGGGGGTGCCCGACTCGGGCACCGGCATCACCATGTCGGCGTCGACGGGGAACTGGCGGGCCAGCTCGCGCCCCATCTCGACGCGCGCCTCGTGCACCGATCGGCCGGCGATCTTGGCGTCGGGGCGGGCGAGGTAGACGTACTCGAAGACGCAGCCCTTGCGATCGGGCTCGGCGAAGGTGTGCGAGCGCAGCCCGTCGCCGTCGATGACGATCATCTCTCCGGGCTCGACCTCACGCACCACGCTGGCGCCGATCGTGGCGAGCGCGGCGTCCTCGGAGGCCACCACCCAGCCCCGGTCGAGGCGCCCGAGCACCAGCGGGCGGATGCCCTGGGGGTCGCGGGCGGCGTAGAGGGTGTCCTCGTTCATCCACACGAAGCAGAAGGCCCCGCGCAGCATCGGCAGCACCTCCAGCGCCCGCGCCTCGAGGGTGCTGTCGGGGTGGTGGGCCAGCAGCGCGGTGACCAGGCTGGTGTCGTTGGTGGCGGCGTCGCCCGGGCGCTGCAGGTCGAGCTCGCCGTCGGGGCCCGGCAGGGCCGCGACCTCCTCGCGCAGCTCGTGGGTGTTGATGAGGTTGCCGTTGTGGCCCAGCGCGATGGAGCCGTCGGGCGTGGGACGGAACGTCGGCTGGGCGTTCTCCCAGGTCGAGGCGCCGGTGGTGGAGTAGCGCGAGTGCCCGATCGCCAGGTGGCCCTTGAGGGAGTCGAGCGTGGTCTCGTCGAAGACCTGCGAGACCAGCCCCATGTCCTTGTAGACGAGGATCTGGCGACCGTTGCTCACCGCGATGCCGGCCGACTCCTGGCCTCGGTGCTGCAGCGCGTAGAGGCCGAAGTAGGTCAGCTTGGCGACGTCCTCACCGGGCGCCCAGACGCCGAAGACGCCGCAGGCGTCCTGCGGCCCCTGGTCCTGCGGGTCGAGGGCGGTCGTCAGTCGCCCGTCTCCACCTCGGCGGGTGCTGCCACTGCTCTGGAAGGGCACGGCTCGCAGTCTACGCACCGGGGGCTGCCTGGCCGATTCGCCTCCCGGACGCGGACCCGGGCCGTACGATCACCGCAGCCTGGGAGCATGACCAAGACGCGTGGACGGACGAGGGACCTGTGAGCGAGCGAGCCTGGCCGGGTGCCGACACCGCGACCCCGGGGGCCGACGTCCTGACCCTGATCGCCGAGGGCGTGACCCGGGTGGTGGGCTTCCAGGTCGCGGCCGTCGGGCTGGTGCGCGGCGACGAGCTCGAGACCGTCGCGGTGGCCGGCGACGAGGCCGTGCGCGGGGCACTGCTGGGCTCGCGGACCCCGCTCACCTTCATCCTCGCCGAGCTCGAGCTGGCCGAACGCTGGGGGCCGCTGCTCTTCGTCCCCCACGAGGCGCTCCCCGACGACCTCCACGTCTGGGGCTGGGTGCCCGACACCGTGCCCATCGACGCCCCCGACGCCTGGCACCCCATGGACGCCCTGTGCGCGCCGTTGCACGGGCGCGACGGCGAGCTGCTGGGCATGCTGTCCATGGACGTGCCCGAGGACGGGCGCCGCCCGGGCCCGGAGGCGCAGCGGGTGCTGGCGGCGTACGCCGACCAGGCCGCGCGGGCCGCCCTGCTGGCCCTCGAGCGCGAGCAGCTGGCCGAGCAGGTGCGCCTGGCCTCGGCCGCTCGCCAGATCGTCCGCAACGCCCCCGCGCACCTCGGCGTCGACGAGGTGATGGGCGCCAGCGCCGACGCCCTGATGCAGGGCTTCCGTGCCGTCGGGGCGTGGATGCAGATCTTCGACGACGACGACGGGCACGGCACCGGGCGGATCGTGACGGCCGACCAGACCGAGGTCAGCCTGCCGGGACGGCTCGTGCGGGTCGCCGAGCGGGCGGCGCGGGCCGCGTGGACCCAGCAGCGCGTCGACGTGGTCTCGCACGAGCACCCCTTCGCGCCGGTGCTGACCGAGCGCGACGTCACCGAGATCGTCGACTTCCTCGAGTCCATCCGGGTCGGCGCGCTGCTCTTCGTGCCGATCGGCGCCGGGCCGGAGGCGCTGGGCAACCTGGTGCTGACCCGGCCGCCGGGCGCGCAGCCCTGGAGCGACACCGAGCGCGAGGCCGCCCTCGACATCGGCCACGACCTCGGGCGGGTGGTGCTCAACGCCCGCTCCTTCGAGCGTGAGCACCGCCTGATCGAGGAGCTGCGTGCCCTCGACGTCTACAAGGGACGCCTGATCGCCACGGTGTCGCACGAGCTCAAGAACCCGCTCGCCGCGATCGTGGGCCACCTCGAGATCCTGCAGGACGAGGAGACCGAGCCCCTCGTCTCCGCGTCGGTGGCCGCGATCGACCGCGGCGCACGGCGCCTGGCCCGCGTCGCCGACGACCTGCTGCTCCTGGCGAGGGTGGGCGACCCCGCCCACCCCGTGGTGCCGCGGCCCGTCGACCTCGCCGACGTCGTCGACGACGTGCTGGGGCTGCAGGGCCACGTCCTGACCCGCAAGGGCATCGAGGTCGTCGTCGAGAAGCCCGACCGGGCGGTGGTGGCCATGGCCGACCTCGAGGAGATCGAGCGGGTCGTCACCAACCTGGTCAGCAACGCCGGCAAGTACACCCCCTCCGGCGGCCGGGTGACCGTCTGCCTCGCGGTCGAGGACGCCGAGGCGGTGCTGGAGTGCACCGACACCGGGCTGGGCATCTCGCCGGAGGACCAGGAGCAGCTCTTCCAGGAGTTCTTCCGCTCCACCAACCCCCTCGCCCAGGCCCAGCCGGGCACCGGCCTGGGCCTGAGCATCGTGCACCGCATCGTGGCCCGCCACGGCGGTCGCACCGAGGTGGAGTCGCGGCTCGGGGAGGGCAGCACCTTCCGGGTGCGGCTGCCCGTCGCGGTCACGGGCTGAGGCACGGCGGGCCCCGAGCCCGTCGCGTCGCGGCCGGGCCCGACCTGTGGAAAGAGGGGCCGTCGGCCAAGAGGCCGCTTTATGGTGGAGCAGACCCCCCGTCCGCCCGACAACTGCACCAGCTGCCGGAGCCGCCCCCGTGAGCCACACCCCGGGCACCGCCACCACGGCTCCTGTGGACCCCTCGACGTCGCGGGACAGCCCCGACCTGGCCCGGATGCTCGGCACGATCGCGGCCGAGATGGCCAGCGCCGGCGGCTTCCGGGTCTCGGCCGTGAGCCTCTTCCGCGCCAGCGACGAGCTCGAGTTCGTCGTCGTCGACGGCGACGACGACGCGGCGGCGGACCTGACCGGCGACATCACCCCGACCCCGGTCGCGATGACCATGCTCGAGCGCGCGGAGCGGTGGGGACCGCTGCGCTTCCTGCCGCACCACGAGGCGGTCGAGCTGCTCGACCACATCTGGGTGGGCTCCGCGGAGGGCGACGGTGCCGACGCCCACCCCGACGCCCACCCGGACGCCTGGCAGCCGTGCGACCTGCTGATGGCTCCGCTCACCGACGCCGAGGGCGCCCTGCAGGGCATCGTCTGGGTCGACCTGCCCCACGACGGCCGTCGTCCCGGCCCCGAGCAGCGCCGCCGTCTCGCCGAGCACGCCGAGCGCGCCAACCGGGCCATGGTCCAGGCGCTCGAGCACGAGCGGCTGCGCGAGCAGGTGCGTCTCGCCGACGCGGCGCGGCGGGTGGTCCGCACCGCGACCGCCGACCTCGACCTGGCCCGCCTGGTGCAGACCACGATCGACAGCGTCTGCGACGGGTTCGCCGTCGACGAGGTGCGTGTGCACCTGCTGGCCGAGGAGGACGTGGCCGACCTCGACGAGCTCTCGCTGCAGTCGCGTCTCCTGGCCGAGCGCTGCTGGCGCGACCAGCAAGTCGCCATCGTGTCGCACCGCCGCGCGGCTCCCGCGCTGCTCAGCGCCGAGGAGCACGCGGTGCTGCTCGACGGCCTCCACGAGCAGGGTGACGCCTCGCTGCTGCTGACGCCGCTCGGGGCCGGTCCCGAGTGCGTCGGCCGCCTGCTGATGTTCCGCCACGACCGAGCCGACTGGTCCGACGAGGAGGCCAGCGCCGCGCTCGACATCGGCCACGACCTCGGCCGGGCGGTGCTCAACGCCCGCAGCTTCGAGCGCGAGCAGCAGGCCGCGGCGTACCGCCAGCAGCTGATCGCGACGATGGCCCACGAGCTCAAGAACCCGCTCGCGGCCGTCGGCGGCTACCTCGACATGCTGGAGATGTTCCTCGCCGAGGAGCCGGGCACCGGCACCCAGGTGCAGCGCTCGCTGCGCGGGATCGGACGGGCCACCCGGCGTCTCGACGACATCGTGGCCGACCTGCTGACGCTGGCCCGCTTCGACGAGGCGGCCGACCCCGCGTCGCTGGAGCCGCACGACCTCGGCGTCCTCCTGCACGACGTCGTCGACGGCCTGGCGGTGCAGGCCGACGCCCGCGGCATCCGGGTACAGGTGCACCTGCCGTCCCAGCAGGCCCTGGTCGACGCCGACCCCTCCGACCTCGAGCGGCTGGTCGTCAACCTGGTCAGCAACGCCGTGAAGTACTCCCACGACGGAGGTGAGGTCGACGTGCACCTCGAGGCCGCGCCACCCACCGTGGTGCTGCGGGTCGTCGACCGCGGCATCGGCATCGACCCCGCCGAGCAGCAGCGCCTCTTCGAGGAGTTCTACCGCTCGGCCGACCCCGCTGCCGCCAGCCAGTCGGGCACGGGGCTCGGGCTGGCGATCGTGCACCGCGTCGTGCACCACCTCGGCGGCCGGATCGACGTCGAGTCGGCCCCCGGGGAGGGCAGCGTCTTCACCGTCACCCTCCCCGGCAGCCGCGTCTGAGCGGGTCAGCCCATCCCGCGGGCCCCCTGCACGACGGCCTCGCGGATGCGCGTGTAGGTGCCGCAGCGGCAGATGTTGCGGATCGTGTCGAGGTCGGACTCGCTGATCTCGCGACCCTCGCGGCGCACCTTCTTGACCAGCGCCACGGCGGCCATGATCTGGCCGGGCTGGCAGTAGCCGCACTGCGGGACGTCGCGGTCGATCCAGGCCTCCTGCATGGGGTGCAGGTCCTGGCCCACGGTGTCGGGGAGGCCCTCGATCGTGGTGACCTCGTCGCGGCGGCCCAGGTCGCCGACCCGCACCGAGCACGGGTTGAAGGCCTTGCCGTTGATGTGCGACGTGCACGCCTTGCACACGTTGATGCCGCACCCGTACTTCGGTCCGGTGACCCCGAGGAGGTCACGCAGGACCCAGAGCACCCGCACGTCGTCCTTGACGTTCACGGTGACCGGCTTGCCGTTGAGGATGAAGGTCTGCTTGGGCATGTCGGCCTCTCCTTAGTAGGTGAACTTGAGGCCGTTGGTCGGCGACTTGGGGACCGACGGCACGAACGACTTGGGCTTGAAGGTGACCTTGCCGTGGTTGATGGGGAACCGGGTGGGCATCGTGCCCGTGGCCCGCGCGTAGGCGCAGGCCACCGCCGCCGCCGAGGCGGCCACGCCGGCCTCGCCGGCGCCACCGGGCAGCCGGTCCTCCGAGGGCAGCACGAAGCAGTCGAAGCGCGGCGGGATGTTCCACTGGCGGGTGTAGTAGTAGTTGTCCCAGCTGGCCTCGAGGAAGTGCCCGTCGCGCAGGTGCACGCTGCTGGTCAGGGTCAGCGCCAGGCCGTCGGAGAAGCCGCCCATCATCTGGGCCTCCAGGCCCCGGGGGTTGATCACCAGGCCGGCGTCGACGGCGAACGTCGCGCGGGTGACCCGCGGGCCGGTCACGGCGTTGCGGATCTTGCGGTTGACGGTCTCGGGGCGCACGTCGATCTCGACCAGGCAGGCGGTCGCGCCCTTGTACTCCTGGTGGATCGCGATGCCCTGGGCCGTCCCCTGGGGCATCCTGCGACCCCAGTCGCCCTCCTCGGCGACCTTCTCGAGCGCCTTGCGGACCTTGTCGCTCTTGGCGTGGCGCAGCCGGAACTCCAGCGGGTCGAGCCCCACCTCGGCGGCCAGCCGGTCGACGACCAGCTCGGCGGCCACCCGGGTGTCGGGCGAGTAGATGTTGCGCATGCTGCCGGTGTTGAAGCGGTCGTCGGTCTCATTGAGCAGCTGGGTGACGACGCCGAAGTTGTAGCCGAGCTCCTGGGTCAGGGTGAAGATGGTCTGGGAGAAGCCCAGCCCGCCCACCATCTTGCCGACCTCGGTGGGCGCCTCGTCGATGGTCGAGGTGATGATCTCGCCCAGGCCGTGGCTGAAGTCGGTGACCACGCTGGTGTTGCGCTGCTCGAAGCTGAGCACCTGCCCGGCCAGCACCGTCGCGCGGATGCGCGAGGTCACCATCGGGTGCAGCCGGCCCTGGCGGGGCTCGTCGGCGCGGTGCCACATCAGCTTGACCGGCTTGCCCATCGCCTGCGAGACCTTGGCGGCCTCGATCGCGGCGTCGCTGAAGAGCTTGTGGCCGAAGGAGCCACCGCCGGTCACGACGTTGACCTTCACCTGGTCCTGGCTCATCCCCAGCGCCTGGGCGATGTTCTGCTGGGCCAGGATCGGCACCTTGAGCCCCGACCAGATCTCGGCGGAGTCCTCGCGCACGTCGGCGATGGCGCAGTTGGGCTCCAGCGCCGCGCTGGAGCGGAACATGAACTCGAAGCGCTCCTCGACGGTCTTGGCCAGCAGCGGCACCTCCGGCACCGCCAGCGGCAGCTCGGCCTTCTTCAGCCGGGCCAGGATGGTCTGGTCGGACTCCCCGTCGACCGGGCCGCCGTTCCACACCACGTCCATCGCGCGGATCGCGTCGATGCACTGGCCGAAGGTCTTGGCGCGCACCGCGACCCCGGTGTCGACGAGCGCGACCTGCTTGACGCCCGGCATCCGCAGGATCTTCTTCTTGTTGCGCAGCCGCTTGGGCGTGCCGTTGAGCGTGGGCGCCCGGCACAGCATGGTGGGCAGCGCGCCCTTGACCTCGAGGTCGAGGGTGAAGTCCTTCTGGCCGGTCACCGCGAGCCGCGCGTCGTCGCGGTTGCGCGGCCTGCCGATGCGGGTGAACTCCTCGGGGTCCTTGAGGAGCACGTCGACGACCTCGGTGACCGGGCTCGCCGCGAGGCGGGCCAGGTCGCCGTAGCCCAGCGTCTCGCCGGCCGGGCCGATGACGACGCCGTCCTTGGTGCGCAGCCGCTCGACGGCGTACCCCATCTCGAGCGCGGCGGCCTCGAGGAGCGCGCCGCGGGCGATGGCCGAGGCCACCCGGATCGGCGTGTACGTCGACACGGTGCTGTTGGAGCCGCCGGTGAGCTGGTTGAAGACCAGCTCGGGGCGGGCCGGGGCCAGGGTGACCCGCACCTTGTCGACCGGCAGGTCGAGCTCCTCGGCGATGATCATCGCGGTCGAGGTGGTGATGCCCTGGCCGACCTCCATGCGCGGCAGCGCGAAGGAGGCGGTGCCGTCGTCGTTGATCTCGATGGTGATCAGCTGCGAGGTGGGCAGCGCCGCGTCGGTCTGCAGGTCCTCGAGGTCGTAGAGCTCGGGCACCTGCGGCAGCGACGGGACGGCGGCCCGTGCCGGGCGCGCCATCGTGAGGTCGGCCGCGGCCACGAGCGTGGTGCCGCCGATCACGTAGCCGAGGAAGGAGCGACGCCGGACCCCTCCCGCGGGGTCCGGTCCGGGGGCGGGGGGCTGGGGTCGTGCGTCTGGCGAGGTCATGTGTCCGAGGTGCTCCCATGCGGTTCGGGGGGGTGGGGGCCGACCGCTTGCGGTCGTGCCCCCTCTCTACCCGCGCGTGAGCGTCGTCACGCACATGTGGAGTTCGGTCCTGTCAGACGGACGGATTTTTACCCGTGCCCGATCGTCTCAGGCAGTGGGACGCCCCGCCTCGGCGAGCCGGGCCAGCAGCAGCGTCTCGGCCAGCACCACCCGCTCGAACTCGGCCAGGTGCAGGCCCTCGTTGGCGCCGTGGGCGCGGGTGTCGGGGTCCTCGACACCGGTGACCAGCACGCTGGCTCGCGGGAACGCCTCGAGGAACTCGGCGATGAAGGGGATCGACCCGCCGACACCCATGTCGATCGGCTCGGTGCCGTCCCAGGCCTCCGCGAACGCCGCGCGGGCCGCGTCGTACGCCGGGCCGGTGGCGTCGATCTGGGTGGCCTCGCCGGTGTCGGTGATGCGCACCGACAGCTCCGCGCCCCAGGCGACGTGCTGCTCGAGGTGCTCGGTCAGCCGGGCCGCGGCGTTCTCGGTGGTGTCGCCGGGCGCGATGCGCAGCGAGATCCGGGCCCGGGCGGCCGGCACCAGCGTGTTGCTGGCGCCCTCGACCTTCGGGGCGTCGAGGCCGGTGATGCTCAGCGACGGCTTGGTCCACAGCCGCTCGACGGCGGAGCCGCTGCCGATCCACCGGGTTCCCGGCGCGGCGCCGGACTCGGCGCGCAGCCGCTCCTCGGGGTAGTCCACGTCGGCGGCGGGGCCGGCGTGCAGGCCCGCGACCGCGACGTCGCCGGCGTCGTCGTGCAGCGTCGAGATGAGCCGGCTCAGGGTCATCAGGGCGTCGGGCACCAGCCCGCCCCACATGCCCGAGTGCACCGCGTGGGTCAGGGTGCGGACCTCGACGTCGGCGCGCACCAGGCCGC
The DNA here is from genome assembly GCF_040012395.1 of Nocardioides sp. 31GB23. Classification (NCBI taxonomy): domain Bacteria; kingdom Bacillati; phylum Actinomycetota; class Actinomycetes; order Propionibacteriales; family Nocardioidaceae; genus Nocardioides; species Nocardioides sp. 31GB23. The sequence continues at coordinate 44,798 of NZ_JBDYKJ010000011.1, forward strand.
GCAGGCTGGTGGTCAGCGCCGGGACGCCGACGTCCCAGTTGCCGGAGTCGGCGATCACGATGACGTCGGCGCGCAGCCGCTCCTGGTGGGCCGCCAGCAGGGCCGGCAGGGTCTCGGAGCCGACCTCCTCCTCGCCCTCGACGAAGACCGTGACGCTGACCGGGAGGTCGTCGCCGAAGACCCGCAGCGCGCCCAGGTGGGCCACGATGCCTGCCTTGTCGTCGGCCGCGCCGCGGGCGAAGAGCCGGCGACCGCTCGGGGAGTCGCGCTCGGTGGGCTCGAACGGCGGGGAGTCCCAGTCGGCGTGGTCGTTCTCGGGCTGCACGTCGTGGTGGGCGTAGAGCAGCACCGTCGGCGCGCCCTCCGGGCCGGCCCTGTGGCCGATCACCGCCGGTGCCCCGCCCTCGATGCTGACGACCTCGGTGTCCATGCCCTCCGCGGCCAGCAGCGCGCGCACGGCCTCGGCGCTGCGGCGTACCTCGTCGGCGCGGGCGGGGTCGGCGCTGACGGACTCGATCCGCACGAGGTCCTCGAGGTCGCTGCGCAGCCCGGGCAGCACGTCGGCGACGCGGGCCCGCAGGTCGGTGGTGTCGGCGTGGTGGCTCATGGCGCCAAGGTAGTCGGGGCGGTCGGCGCCCCCGTCGGGCCGGGGGCTCAGAACCCCTTGCGCCGGCGCATCCGCCAGGAGCGGCCGTCGGGGTCGTGCAGGTAGCGGTAGCTCGGCACGGCCAGGAGCTGGCGCACCAGGGGCAGCCGCGGCTCGGGCAGGCGCCGCAGCCGGCCCGGCGGACGCGGGCCGACCCGGCCGCCGTCGTGCCAGGCCTCCAGCGCGTCGGCGCTCTCGGCGAAGCGCCGGAACATGTCGACCGGGTCGACGCAGTCGGCCATCACCTCGAGCAGCCCGGCGTCGTCCATCTCGTCGACCGAGGTGAGCTCGTCGGGGTCGAGGCGGTCGAGGTGCTCGGCGGCCAGGGTCAGGCGCAGGCGCCGCGCGAAGCCGGCCCCGCCGTCGGTCGCGCCGTCGGTCTCGTCGCGGTCGATGATCGCGGCCGAGAGCTCGGAGTCGTTGGTCCAGGAGCGCCGGCAGAAGTTGTCGGAGCCGATCGAGGCCCAGGTGTCGTCGAGGACGCAGACCTTGGCGTGCACGTAGACGGGGGTGCCGGCGTGGTTCTCGAGCCCGTAGAACGCGACCCGGTCGGGCGCCTCGAGCAGCAGCCGCTGCACGCCGCGCAGCCGGCCGAGGACCTGGGGGTCGCGGGCGAACCAGCCGTCCTGGTCGGGGTGCTGGGGCAGCACCACGACCACGTGCAGCCCGGGCTGGGCGCGCAACGCGTCGGCCAGCACGGTGCTCATCTCGTGGCCCCACAGGAACTGGTCCTCGACGTAGACCAGTCGCCGGGCGTGCTTGACGGCCTTGGTGTAGCCGCGCGCCACCGACCGCTCGCCCCGGGGGGCGAAGTCGAACGCCCACCCGGTGCCCAGCACGGGGTAGGTGCGCAGCAGCTGGACCGCGTGACCGGTGTCGGCGTCGGTGTCGTCGGCGGCCTCGTCGGGGGCGGGGGGCGGGGGCGGGGACTGCGGGGGCAGCGGGCTCCGGGCGCCGTCGAGGTCGGCGCGGGCGTCGCGCAGGCGTCGCCACGGGTGCCGGGTCGTGGGGCTGGAGTCCTCCCAGCGCTCGCGGAAGACGGTCTCGACGTCGTGCACCACGGGGCCCTGCAGGGCGACCTGCACGTCGTGCCAGGGCGCGCGCTCGCCGTACTCGTCGGCGACGTGCAGGGTCTGGGGGTCGCCCTCGTGCAGGGCGTCGTCGCGACGGCCGTGGCACAGGTCGATGCCGCCGACGAAGGCGATGTCGCGGGCCGGCTCGTCGCGGTGACGCACGACGACGAACTTCTGGTGGTGGGTGCCCGCGCGGGTCACCCGCATGTCGAGCTGCACGTCGGCGCCGCGCTCCTGCAGCAGGTCGCCGAGGTCGCGGTGCTCCTGGTGGGCGTAGCCCAGCGTGTCGGCCTGCGAGCGCCACACCAGGGCTCGCACGTCGGCACCCCGGTCGAGCGCGCGACCCAGGACCTCCACCAGCTCGCTGCCCGGCTCGTCGCCGAGGCGCTGGTCGGGGTCGGAGCGCCAGTCGGTGAACCAGACCAGGTCACCCTCGCCGGCCGCCTCGACGCAGCGCAGCAGCTCGGCGAAGTAGGTGCGCCCGTGCACCAGCGCCCGCACCCGGTTGCCGGTGGAGAACGCGGCGTCCGGGTGGGCGTCGTCGACCCGGGTCGACCCGTTGCCGCGCTCCTCGCGGGAGAGGAACCAGTCGCGAGGATCTGCACGGAGGGGCACCCGTGGAGGCTAGCGGGGAGCGGGCGGGCTCAGGTCAGCGGCAGGTGCGGCGCCAGGTCGGCGCGCTGGCCCGAGGCACTGACGCTGCCGGACTCCTCGGCCTGCCCCCAGGTCATCCGGCCCGTGGCCAGCGCGATCCAGGTCGCGGCATCGGTCTCGACGACGGCCGGCGGGGTGCCGCGGGTGTGGCGCACGCCCGGGATCACCTGCACGGCGGCGTAGGGCGGCACCCGCACCTCGACCGAGTGCCCGGGCGCGCGCTGCTCGAGCACGGCCAGGAAGTGCTTGACCAGCAGGCGCAGGTCGGCGCGCTCCTCCGACCCGGTCGCGAGGCGCTCGAGGGCGTCGGCGACGTCGGCGGGATCGGCGGGACGCAGGCGGACGGGCACCGAGGCAGCCTAGTGCCGCCCAGGCGGTCGGTGCGATCGGGTAGACAGGGCGCATGGACCCGCACTCCTCCGGCCGCACGGCCCGATCGCTCGAGACCCTGCACGCGTTGGGCTACTTCGTGCCCGAGGTCGAGGAGGAGGTCACCGCCCTCGGCGTCCGCCGCGGCCGCGGCACCTACTTCGCCTCCCGCTCCGCGGCGATGGGCCGGGTCGGGCCGGGGCCGGTCGCCGCCACCTTCTTCGTCTTCTCCCCCTCGCTGGTGGCCCACTTCGTGCCGGCCTGCTGGGAGGCGGCCACGCCCGAGGACGTGATCGCGGCCCGCTACCGCGGCGTCGACGCGGCGTACCGACGGCTGCTGGGCCAGGAGGTCCTCGACTCCCCCGAGATGGCCGAGGCTGCCGGGCTGGCGCGCACCGCGGCCGGGGCCTGCGCGCCCGAGGGCCGCGCCCTGTACGCCGCGCACGCCGACCAGCCGTGGCCCGAGGCGCCGCACCTGGTGCTCTTCCACGCCCTCACGCTCATCCGCGAGCACCGCGGCGACGGACACGTCGCCACCCTGCTGGGCCACGGCCTGAGCGGGCTGGAGTCGCTGGTCACCCACACCGCGACCGGCACCGGCTTCACCGTGCCGGCCGCCCAGGCGACCCGCGGCTGGTCGAGCGAGGAGTGGGGCGCCTGCGCGGCCGACCTGCACCGGCGCGGCCTGCTGGCGGCCGACGGCTCCCTCACCGAGCAGGGCCAGGCGCTGCGCGCCTCGGTCGAGACCGCCACCGACGAGCTCGGGCACGCACCGTGGGCCGCGCTGGGCGACGAGGGCGCCGACCGGCTGCGCACCCTGGGCCGGCCGTGGGTCAAGCAGATGGTCGCCGGGGGCGTCTTCCCCGCGGGCGTGCTGGCCTGAGGCGGCACGCACGACGTGCCCGAGGGTGACAGCGTCCACAAGCTCGCGCGGCGCCTGGACCAGTCGCTGCTGGGGCGCACCGTGGCGCGCTCCGACCTGCGGGTGCCGCGCCTGGCCACCCGCGACCTGGCGGGGCGCGAGGTGCTCGAGCACGCCACCCACGGCAAGCACCTGCTGACCCGCTTCTCGGGCGGCGTGACGCTGCACAGCCACCTGCTGATGGACGGCGAGTGGTCGGTGACGCGGCCGGGCCGCGCGCTGCCGCGGCGGCTGCAGCCCGAGGTGCGGGTCGTCCTCGAGACCACCGAGGGCTCGACGGCCTGGGGCCTGCGCCTGCACCAGCTCGAGCTCGTCGCCACCGCCGAGGAGTCGCGGCTGGTCGGCCACCTGGGCCCCGACCTGCTGCACGACGACCTCGACGTCGCCGAGGCGGCGCGCCGACTGCGGGCCGACCCCGAGGTGCCGCTGGTCAGCGCGATGCTCGACCAGACCCGGGTGGCGGGGCTGGGCAACCTGTGGGCCAACGAGCTCGCCTTCCTCCTCGGCCGCAGCCCCTGGACCCCGGTCGGGGAGATCGACGTCGAGCGCCTGGTCACCCTGGCCGCCCGCGCGCTGCGGCACTCCGCGCTCGTCCCGGGCGCCTACCAGGTCACCACCGGCACGGGTCGCCGCGGCGAGTCGCACTGGGTCGCGGGCCGCCAGCGCCGCCCGTGCCTGCGCTGCGGCACCACGGTGCGGATGGTCGACGAGATCGCGAACGACCCGGCCAACCGGCGTACGTGGTGGTGCCCGCACTGCCAGCCGGGCCCGCCCCGGCCGGACGTCATACGGGCCGGACGTCCCCCTGTGCCAGACGTATGACGTCCCGCGTGGCCCGGGGCGATCAGAGGCCGTCGAGGATCTCCAGGGTGCGGGCCCAGGCCGGCGACGTCGGGTCGACGACGGTGAAGTGGTCGCCCTCGACCTCCACCAGCTCGGACTGCGCACCAGCGGCCAGGGCGGCGTCGACGTAGCGCTGCGACTGGGTGGGCGGCACGATCGTGTCGTCGGCGCCGTGCACGCACCAGACCGGCTGGTCGAGCGGCACCTGGCTCAGCGGGTCGACCGCGGCGTCCTCGGGGTCGGCGGCGGGGTTCGGGGCGTGGCCCAGGAACGCCGCCACCGCTCCCCCGCCGAGGCCGGCGGCGTGCGCGCCGGCCAGGTCGAGCACCCCGGCCTGGGACACGACGTGGGTCGGCTCGACCCCGCCCGCCCAGCGCTGGTGGCGGGTGCGCGAGGCGGCCCAGGTCGCGAGGTGCCCGCCCGCGGAGTGCCCGAGCGCCACCAGCGTGGTCAGGTCGAGGTCGGTGCCTGCGAGCAGGTCGATGCCGGCCGCGACGTCGTCGAGGGTCTCGGGCACCCCACCCCCGGCGCCGTCCGCTCCGGCCGCGCCCACGCGGCGGTACTCCAGCGCCAGCGTCGCCCACCCGGCCGCGACCAGGCTGGGCACGAGCGGCTCGGCGTACTCGATGCCGTACTCCGCCTTCCAGAACCCGCCGTGCACGACCACCACGACCCCGCGCGGCGTGCCCGCGGGCCGGGTGAGCACGGCGTACTGGCTGGGGTCGTCGCCGTAGGTGAGCCGCTCGGTCGTGGAGCCGTCAGCAGGTGCGGGCACGGGCGGGACCTCCTGGGGGCCGGTGGCGCAGGCGCTCGCGACGGCGGTGAGGCCGGCGAGGGCGGGCAGGGCAAGCAGGGTACGTCGGCGCACACCCCTGGTTCGGAGCCGCGGCCCATCCCGATGCCGACCAGTCACTTGTGCAAGTGCGAAGGTGACCGCTCGTGGCTCACTCGTCGGGGCCGCGCCGCAGCCGCTTGGTCTGGCTGCGCTGCTTCTTCGCCTCGAGCCGGCGGCGCTGGGAGCCACGGGTCGGCTTGGTGGGCCGCCGCTTCGGGGGCGGCGGGCCGGCGGCCGAGCGCACCAGCGCGGCGAGCCGCTCGCGGGCAGCGCGACGGTTGGCCAGCTGGGTGCGGAACTCCGAGGCGCTCACCGTCAGCACGCCGTCGACGAGCCGACCGGCCAGGGAGTCGAGCACCCGCGAGCGGACGGCCGGAGGCAGCGACGAGGCGGCGACGTCGTACGACAGCTCGACGCGCGAGTCGGTCGTGTTCACGCCCTGCCCGCCCGGGCCCGAGGAGCGGGAGAAGCGCTCGCTGAGCTCGGCCCCCGGGATCACCAGGGTGCGGGTCACGGGCAGGTCGTCGGGCACCCGCCCATCATGACGCGGCGCGTCCCCGCGGCCGCACCTGCCGTCGCCCGGGCCGAAGTTCAGGCCGACTCGGAGCGAAGTTCGGGCCGGCTCGAGGCGAGGTTCGGGCCGGGTCGGTGGAAGATCCGGGCCGGGTCAGAGGGTGGCGGCCACCGCGGCCGGGTCGCCGGCCAGTGCCGCCGGCAGGGTGGCGGTCCAGGCGGAGCGCAGCTGCAGCAGGTTGACCTCGAAGGCCCCCTCGACCACGAGCCGGTCGCCACCGGTGCGGCCGAGCTCGGTGACCGGCACGCCGTGGCGGGCGGCCAGCTCGAGCAGCGCCGGAGCGTCGGCGTCGGCCACGGTCACCACGGCCCGGCCCGCCGACTCGGCGAAGAGCGCGAGGAACGGATCGCCGCCGGCGACGGCGGCCAGGTCGACGCGCACGCCGCACATGTTCGAGATCGCCGACTCGGCGAGGGTCTGGGCCAGGCCGCCGTCGGAGACGTCGTGGGCGCTGGTGAGCAGCCCCACGCCCTCGTGCAGCAGCCCGGCGAGCGACTTCTCCGCCGCCAGGTCGACCCGCGGCGGCAGGCCGCCGAGGTGGCCGTGCACGACGTGGGCCCACTCCGAGCCCGACAGCTCCTCGCGGGTCTCACCGAGCAGGAAGACGCTCTCGCCGGGGTCGTCGCCCTCGACGGCGCGCCAGCCGGTCGGCGTACGCCGGGTGACGTCGTCGACGACGCCCAGCACCGCCACGACGGGCGTGGGCAGGATCGCGGTCTCGCCGGTCTGGTTGTAGAGGCTGACGTTGCCGCCGGTGACGGGGATGCCCAGCTCGAGGCAGCCCTCCTTGAGCCCGCGGCAGGCCTCGGCGAACTGCCACATCACGTCGGGGTCCTCGGGGGAGCCGAAGTTGAGGCAGTCGGAGATCGCCAACGGGACGGCACCGCCGGTGGCGACGTTGCGGTAGGACTCGGCCAGGGCCAGTCGGGCGCCGGTGTAGGGGTCGAGCTTGGCGAAGCGGCCGTTGCAGTCGGTGGCCACGGCGACGCCGAGGTTGGTCTCCTCGTCGATGCGCACCATGCCGGAGTCGGAGGGCTGCGAGAGCACGGTGTTGCCGCGCACGTAGCGGTCGTACTGGTCGGTGATCCACGACTTGTCGCAGAGGTTGGGGCTGGCCACCAGGCGCAGCAGCGTCTCGCGCAGCTCCTCGCCGCTGCTCGGGCGCGCCAGCGCCTCGGCACCGTCGGCCTGCAGGGCGTCCTGCCAGGCGGGACGGGCGAAGGGACGCTCGTACGTCGGCCCGTCGTGGGCCACCGAGCGCGGCGGCACGTCGACCACGCGCTCACCGTGCCAGTCGATCTCGAGCCGGCCGGTGTCGGTGACCTCGCCGACGACGACGGCCTCGACGTCCCACTTGGCGCAGATCGCCATGAACGCGTCGACGTCGCCGGGCTCGACGACGGCCATCATCCGCTCCTGGCTCTCGCTCATCAGGATCTCCTCGGGCGCCAGCGTGGAGTCGCGCAGCGGCACCCGGTCGAGCTCGACGTGCATGCCGCCGTCTCCGGCGCTGGCCAGCTCGGAGGTCGCGCAGGAGAGCCCGGCGCCGCCGAGGTCCTGGATGCCGGCGACCAGGCCGGCGGCGAAGATCTCCAGCGTGCACTCGATGAGCAGCTTCTCCATGAAGGGGTCGCCGACCTGCACGCTGGGCCGCTTGGCGGGGCCGTCTGCGTCGAAGGTCTCGCTGGCGAGCACGGAGACGCCGCCGATCCCGTCGCCGCCGGTGCGGGCGCCGTAGAGGATCACCTGGTTGCCCACGCCCGAGGCCTTGGCCAGGTGCAGGTCCTCGTGGCGCAGCACGCCGACGCACAGCGCGTTGACCAGCGGGTTGCCCAGGTAGCTCTCGTCGAAGACGGCCTCGCCGCCGATGTTGGGCAGGCCCAGGCAGTTGCCGTAGTGGCCCACGCCCTCGACGATGCCGGGCAGCACGCGGTGGGTGTCGGCGGCGTCGAGCGGGCCGAAGCGCAGCGGGTCCATCACCGCGACCGGGCGCGCGCCCATGGCGAGGATGTCGCGCACGATGCCGCCGATGCCGGTCGCGGCGCCCTGGTGCGGCTCGACGTACGACGGGTGGTTGTGCGACTCGACCTTGAAGGTCACCGCGTAGCCCTGGCCGACGTCGATGACGCCGGCGTTCTCGCCGATGCCGGCGAGCATCGCGCCGGCGGGGGTCTCCTGCGGGATCTCCCCGAACTGCTTGAGGTGCACCTTGGAGGACTTGTAAGAGCAGTGCTCGCTCCACATCACCGAGTACATCGCCAGCTCGCTGGAGGTGGGGCGGCGCCCGAGGATCTCGCGGATCCGGGCGTACTCGTCGGCCTTCAGGCCGAGGTCGGACCAGGGCTGCTCACGGCCCGGGTCGTCGGCCGCGGCGGCGACGGTGTCGAGAGCGGAGACGCGGGGCTGCGGGGGGACCTCAGGCACGGGGGCCAATCTACCGGCGCCGCCGTCGAGGCCTGCGCCCGACCGCCGCGGAGTGCGCACACCCCCTCTGACCTGGGAAAACTACACGTCTGTAGTTCACAGCGTTCGCTGTTACTCGTGTGACTGGAGTGGTTATGGTGACTCAGCCCGGCTGCTCGGGCGCCGTTCTTCCCCGCCTCGTAGGAGCCCTCCGATGTCCCGACCGACCTCCCCCCGGGTCCGCCTCGCCCTCGCCGGCGCCCTCAGCGGCGCGCTCGCCGTCACCGGCGTCGCCGTCCAGGCGCCGCTCGCCTCCGCCGCCGACCAGGGCGGCACCGGCTCGACCAGCGAGCGCCGGGCCCCCACCGTCGAGGAGGGCCAGGTCGTCACGCCCGGCGACTTCACCGGCTACGGCTTCGACCAGTGCCTGGCGCCGACGCAGAAGGCGATGAACACCTGGTGGCGCACCTCGCCGTTCTCGGCGGTCGGCATCTACATCTCCGGCACGTCCCGCGCCTGCCGCGACCAGCCCAACCTGACCCCCAGCTGGGTGGTCAAGCAGGCCACCCGGGGGTGGCGCCTGCTGCCGATCACGCTCGGCCCGCAGGCCTCCTGCCAGCCGCGGTTCCCCCGCTACGACGACGACGTCACCATCGACCCGCGCCCGGGTCGCAAGGGCACCTACGTCCGGGCGCTCAAGATGGGCCGGCGTGAGGCCGTCTCGGCCGTGGCCGCCGCGAAGGCGCTCAAGATCGCCGAGGGCAGCACGCTCTGGTACGACCTCGAGGGCTTCGACCACAACAACACCGCCTGCCGCGAGTCGGCGCTGTCCTTCCTCTCGGGATGGACCCAGAAGCTGCACGCCCTCGACTACGTCTCCGGGGTCTACTCCAGCGTCTCGTCGGGCATCAAGGCGCTCGACGACGCCCGCGTCAACCGCCCCGACCGCTTCGCCCTGCCCGACGCCATCTGGCTCGCGCGCTGGGACGGCGTGGCCAACACCTCCAGCAGCTACATCCGCGAGGACGGCTGGCGCCCCGGCGGCCGGGTCAAGCAGTACCGCGGCGGCCACGACGAGACCTGGGGCGGGGTGCGGATCAACATCGACTCCAACTTCCTCGACCTCGGCAAGGGCAGCACCGCCCGCCCGCAGGGCGAGATGTGCGGCGGCACCCGCGTCAACTGGCCCTCCTACGAGATGCTGCGCCCGCCGCGCGAGACCAAGAACGGCACCGTGCGCCCCGACCCGGAGAAGGTCGCCGCGCTGCAGTGCCTGCTCAAGCAGCGCGGCTACTTCGACACCGCGATCACCGGCACGTACGGCGGTCGCGTCGTCAACGCCACCAAGGCCTGGCAGCGCGACCACGGGTTCGCCGAGAAGGACCTGTGGGCGCGCACCCACTGGATGTCGCTGCTGGCCGCCGGCTCCAAGACGACCACCAAGTACGGCTCCAGCGGCGACGCCGTGCGCCGCCTGCAGCGCAGCCTCAACGCCGCCTCCCCGAAGGCCAAGGTCGTCGTGACCGGTGTCTACGGCACGGCCGTCGAGAAGGCGGTCAAGGACTGGCAGAAGCGGGTGGGGATGAGCGCCTCGGGCGTCGTCAACGCCGCCACCTGGCGCAAGCTGCAGGCGGGCAAGCGCAGCTGAGCCGGCCCGGCCCGCGGGTCAGCCGACCGGCGGCCCGGCCACCAGCGCGGCGCCCGTGAGGGCCACGACCGCCGCGAGGCCGGTCAGCAGGCCCCGCGCCGGGTGGCGCACCAGCCACGCGACCGGGCGCTCGAGGGGGGTCGGCGCCGCTGCGCCCGCGGGGCCCGGTGACCCCGTGGGGCCCGGTGACCCCGTCGGACCCGGGGCCCGCAGCCGCCAGGTGTCACCGAGCAGACCGCGCCGGTCGGCGTACCGCTCGAAGGGGAGGGTGGCCAGCGGCGGGACCGCGCTGGCCAGGCCGAGCAGGGTGCGACCGGCGCCCCAGCGCTGGTCGATGGCCACCACGAGCGTGGTGACGCCGAACGCGACGAAGACGACGCCGTGCAGCATCCCGAAGACGCTCACCGCGCGGTCGGTGGTCTCGGTGACGTACTTGAGGAACATCCCGACCAGCAGCAGCGACCAGGTCACCGCCTCGGCGGCCGCCAGCCGGCGGAAGAGCAGCCGCGGGGTCACGCGAGGACGGCCTCGACGAGGCTGGTGAAGAAGCCCAGCCCGTCGGTGCCGGAGCCGGTCAGCGACTCCACGGAGTGCTCGGGGTGCGGCATCAGGCCGACCACGTTGCCGCGCTCGTTGCTCACGCCGGCGATGTCGCGCAGCGAGCCGTTGGGGTTGTGCTCGACGTAGCGCGCCACGACCTGGCCCTCGCCCTCGAGCCGGTCGAGGGTGGCCTCGTCGGCGACGTAGCCGCCCTCGCCGTTCTTGAGCACGACCGTGATCTCCTGGCCGGCCGAGTAGGCGGAGGTCCACGGGGTGTCGGTGCGCTCGACGCGCAGGCGCTGGTCGCGGCACACGAACTTGCGGTGGTCGTTGCGGATCAGCGCGCCGGGCAGCAGGTGCGACTCGCAGAGGATCTGGAAGCCGTTGCAGATGCCGAGCACGGGCATCCCGCGCTGGGCCGCCTCGACGACCTCGGCCATCACCGGCGAGAACCGCGAGATGGCGCCGCAGCGCAGGTAGTCGCCGTACGAGAACCCGCCCGGCAGGACGACGGCGTCGACGCCCCTGAGGTCGTGCTCGCCGTGCCACAGCGCGACGGCCTCGTTGCCGCCGAGGCGCACGGCGCGCTGCGCGTCGACGTCGTCGAGCGAGCCGGGGAAGGTGACGACGCCGATCTTCACGCGCGCACCTCGACGGACTCCTCGACGCGCACGGTGAAGTTCTCGATCACCGGGTTGGACAGCAGGGTCTCGGCCACGCGGGACACCTCGGCGAGCACGTCGTCGGTCACCTCGCCCTCGACCTCGAGCTCGAAGCGCTTGCCCTGGCGCACGTCGGCGACCCCGGTGAAGCCCAGCCGCGGCAGAGCGCCGAGCACCGCCTTGCCCTGGGGGTCGAGGATCTCGGGCTTGGGCATCACGTCGACGACGACACGGGGCACGGGGCGCTCCTGGAGGCGGGAGGGGCGAGAACTGTTGCTAGGGACGTCCCCATCCTAGGCGCCGCGTGCAGCCGCCCACCCGCGCGGTGGCTGCACAATGGGCTCATGAGCATGACCCCCGGCTCCCGCGCCCGCGCCGCCCTCCCGCTGGAGTTCCCCCAGTCCCTGGCCGTCTACGACGACTACGCCGATGCCCAGCGCACCGTCGACCACCTCTCCGACAACAAGTTCCCGGTCGAGCACCTGATGATCGTCGGCACCGACCTCAAGCGGGTCGAGCGGATCACCGGGCGCCTGACCACGGGTCGCGTCGCGGTCGGCGGGCTCGCGTCGGGAGCCTGGTTCGGCACCTTCATCGGCCTCGTCTTCACGATCTTCACCGACGAGGGCTTCCTGGCCACGTTCCTGCCGGTGGTGGTGATCGGCGCGCTGTTCGGGCTGATCTTCGCCCTCGTCGGGTACGCCGCCTCGCGCGGGCGCCGCGACTTCTCCTCGGTCACCCAGGTGGTGGCCACCCGCTACGAGGTGCTGGTCGAGCACAAGCACCTGGCCCGCGCCCGCGAGCAGCTGGCCGACCTCCCCGGCGCGCTGCCCAACCCCTTCGCCTGACCCGCTGACCCGGCCCGGACTTCGCCCTGAGCCGGCCCGAATCTCCCCTGGGGAGATCCGGGCCGGCTGGGCGCGAAGTTCAGGCCGGGTCGGCGAGTGATTTGCGCCGGGTCGGCGGGATATTGGGGCCGGGTCAGCGGCGGCGCTGGAGCACCACGATGCCCAGGGCGACGCCGAGGCCGGCGAGGATCGGGCCGAGGGTGCCCAGCGTGCGGTCCCCGCCGGCGCTCTCCCCGCCGACACCGCCGTCGTAGGAGAGGCCGAGGTAGGTCACCACGGCCCCTCCGACGACCATCACGGCCGCGACGGCCAGCCCGAGGATCCGGGCTCCGGTCACGACAGCTCGCGCTTGAGGATCTTGCCGGTCGCGGTCATCGGCAGGTCCTTGCTGAACTGCACGATGCGGGGGTACTTGTAGCCGGCCATCTGCTCCTTCGACCACGCGACGATCTCGTCCTCGGTGGTGGTGGAGCCCTCGTTCATGATCAGGACGGCCTTGATCTCCTCGCCGTGCGAGTCGTGCGGCACGCCGATGACCGCGGCCAGCGAGACGTCGGGGTGGCTCATCAGCACCTCCTCGATCTCGCGGGGGTACACGTTGTAGCCGCCGCGGATGATCATGTCCTTGGAGCGGTCGACGATGTAGTACCAGCCGTCCTCGTCCTTGCGGCCCAGGTCGCCGGAGCGGAACCAGCCGTCGCGGATCGACTCCTCGGTGGCGTCGGGGCGACCGTAGTAGCCCTTCATGATGTTGTGGCCCTTGATCGCGATCTCGCCGACCGCGTCGGGACCGCTCTCCTCGACGTCGCTCCAGTCCCCCGGCTCGGGGCTGATCAGCTTCATCTCCACGCCCGGGATCGGCTTGCCGATCGAGCCGACGCGCGGCTCCTCGCCGTACGGCGAGAACGAGGCGACCGGGCTGGTCTCGGAGAGGCCGTAGCCCTCGAGGATGGTGACGCCGAACTTCTTCTGGAAGTCCTTGTGCACCTCGACGGGCAGCGCCGAGCCGCCGGCCGCCGCGACCCGAAGGTTGTCGGCGAGCGAGGAGACGTCGTGCTCGGGGGTCAGCGCACCCAGCAGGCCCCAGTACATCGTCGGCACGCCGGCGAAGAAGGTGACCTTCTCCTTGAGCATCAGCTGCAGCGCGGGCTCGGCCTCGAAGCGCGGCAGCATCACCACGGTGCCACCGAAGGCGAAGGCACCGTTCTGGATGACGGTCTGGCCGAAGGAGTGGAACAGCGGCAGCACGCACAGGTAGGTGTCGGGCTTCTCGGCGTCGGCGCCGAAGAGCTCCGTGCCGGCCAGCGCGTTGTCGCGCATGTTGCGGTGGCGCAGCTCGGCGCCCTTGGGCTGGCCGGTGGTGCCCGAGGTGTAGAGGATGACCGCGGTGTCGTCCTCGTCGGTGGCCACCGTCTCGAACGTCGGGGCCTGCTGGGCCATCGCGCGGCCCATCGTCTCGGTGCCCTCGACGGGCGACTCGGCGGCCGGGTCGGCGGTGATCATGAAGAAGTGCTCGCACGAGTCGGTCTCGCTGAAGCCGGCGTGGCCCTCGGCGCCGATGGGCAGCTCGGGGGTGCCCTGGAAGCAGAAGAACGCCTTCGCATCGGAGTCGGCGAGGTGGTAGGCCACCTCGCGTCCCTTCAGCAGCACGTTGAGGGGCACGACGGTCGCGCCGGCCTTGAGGATGCCGTAGTAGACGATCGAGAAGTACGGCAGGTTGGGGCAGCTCAGGGCGACCTTGTCGCCGGGCTGGACGCCCCGGGAGGCGAGCAGGTTCGCGACCTGGTTGGCGGCACCGTTCACCTGCGCATAGGTGAGGCGGGTCTCGCCGAAGATGATCGCGTCGCGGTCGGCGTGCTTCTCGGCCGATCCCTCGAGCAGGGTCGCAAGGTTGTAGCTGGTCACGTGGTGGCCTCCGTCACGTTGGTGGATGCGCCCAACCTACCGAGGGCCCCCTCAGCGCGGCGCGAGCCCCTCGCAGATCCGCGCCGCCCGCCGCAGGTCGGCGCGCACGGGCAGGACCGAGCCCAGGCTGAGCAGCAGCCCCAGCGGGCGCAGCGGGCCGGGACCACTGATGCGGAAGCCGTAGGCGACGTCGCAGCCGGTCGCGGTCGGGGTGAAGGCCAGCTCGAGGGTGGCGCGCACGGCACGCCAGGTGCCGACCTCGGCCCAGCGCAGCGGACGCTCGTAGGTCGTGGTCTGCATCGCCGGGCGCAGCCCGGGACGGGTGACGTCGACCCAGCGCTGGCCGGGCCCGACCTCGCCGACGACGTCCTCGACCCGGGCCAGGCTCGACTGCCACTGCGCCCGGTGGGCCGGGTCGACCAGGTAGTCGAAGGCCACTTCCGGCGAGCAGCCGAAGGCGACGGTGCCGCCGACGGTGCGCTCGCCGGCCTGCTGCGATCCGCTCACCACGACTGCCCGGTGAGCAGCTCGTAGGCCTCGACGTAGCGCGCCCGGGTGCGCTCGACGACCTCGGCCGGCAGCGGCGGCGGAGCCTCGCCGGAGGAGCGGTCCCAGCCGGCCTGGGGCGAGAGGGCCCAGTTGCGCACGATCTGCTTGTCGTACGACGCCTGGGTGCGCCCGGGCTCCCACTCGGCGGCGGGCCAGAAGCGCGAGGAGTCGGGGGTCAGCACCTCGTCGCCGAGCACGACCGCTCCGACGGGGTGGCGCGCGGCACCCGCGGAGCGGCCGAACTCGAGCTTGGTGTCGGCCAGCAGGATGCCGCGCTCGCGGGCGAGCCCCTCGGCGCGGGCGTAGACCGCCAGGGTCAGCTCGCGCAGGTGGGCGGCGTCGGCCTCGCCGATCCGCTCGGCGACGGCGGCGTAGGAGACGTTCTCGTCGTGCTCGCCGAGCTCGGCCTTGGTGGCGGGGGTGAAGATCGGCGCGGGCAGCCGGCTGCCGTCGACGAGCCCGGCGGGCAGCGGCACGCCGCAGACCTCGCCGCCGGCGCGGTAGTCGAGCAGCCCGGAGCCGGTGAGGTAGCCGCGCGCCACGCACTCGACGGGGAACATGTCGAGGCGCTCGCAGACGACCGCCCGGCCGCGCACCTCGGCGGGCACGTCGGTGGACAGCACGTGGTGGGGCACCAGGTCGGCGAGCTGCTCGAACCACCACAGCGACATCCGGGTCAGGATCTCGCCCTTGTCGGGGATGGTCGTGTCGAGCACGAAGTCGAAGATCGAGAGCCGGTCGCTGGCCACCACCAGCAGCTGGCCGGCGTGCTCGCCCTCCTCGACCTCGTAGAGGTCGCGCACCTTGCCCGAGTGCAGGTGGCGCATGCCGTCGAGGGCGGGGGCGGGCGGGATGTTGAGGTCGGCGCTCACCTGCCCAGCCTAGGGCCGCCTCGCGCACGGCGGCGGGGCCGGCCCGGAGGATCGCTCCTCCGGACCGGCCCCGCCGGTGCTGCTGGGTGGTGCCGGGTGCTGCTGGGTGTCAGCGACGCAGCTCGTCGCGGTGGTCGTGCGCCGGGTGCAGCTCGGCGTTGCGGGCCGCCTCCTGGGCCGCCTTGCGCTCCGAGCCGCTGGGACGCGGCTCGGGCGAGGGCGAGCCCTCGCCGAGACCCTCGGTGCTGACGGCGTACGTCGCCACGGAGTGGGCGATCGCGTCGGACATCTCGTCGATCGCGTCCATGCTCACGTTGTCGCGGTCGTCGCACTCGGCGTGGTAGCACGGGTCGTAGGCGACGCCGGCCTCTCCGCCGTAGACGGCCGCCTGCTCCTCGGTCTTGACGCCCTCGGCGCCGGTGAACAGACCACCGGACGGGATGTCGACGCCCTCGACGATGAACGGGCCGTAGTCGGAGCGCCCGCTGAACGGGGTCGCCTCGGAGGGCAGGTCGACGCTGGCGAAGTAGTCGTTGAACATCGCCTCGATGTCGTCGGAGCCGGCCGGGCCGACCGCGCCGCCACCCTCGGAGTTGTCGCCGTCGTAGACGAAGCGCACGTAGTTGGGCGAGCCGACCATGTCGAAGTTGAGGTAGAGGGCGATCTCGTCGATCTCCTCCTGGCTCAGCTCGGCGACGTAGTGCTCGGAGCCGAGCAGGCCCAGCTCCTCGGCGCCCCACCAGGCGAAGCGCACCTGGTTGGTCAGGCGGCCCTTGCCCTTGCCCTTGGCCTTCTTGCCGTGGCCCTTCTTCTTGCCCTTCTTGTCGAACTTCGAGAGCTTGAGCGCCGTCTCGAGGATGCTCGCCGAGCCGGAGCCGTTGTCGTTGATGCCCGGGCCCTCGGGCACCGAGTCGAGGTGCGAGCCGACCATCACGACGTTGTCCTTGTCGCCACCGCGGGTCTCGGCCAGGACGTTGAAGGTCTCGCGGAGCTCGGAGGTGGTGTCGGCGGTGAGGGTGACCTCGGTGCCGGCCGGGTCGTAGAGGTCCTGGCCCACGGCGAAGGAGGTGCCCACGACGGGGATCTCGTAGCCGGGCTGGCCCAGGGTGCCGGCGAAGGAGGCGGTGTTGCCCTCGGTGCCGGAGTTGAAGATGATCACGCCCGTCGCGCCGGCGTCCTGCGCGTTGAGGGCCTTGAGGCCGAAGGCGCAGCCGCCGCGCTGGATGAGCGCGATCGAGCCGGCGACGAAGTCGGTGAAGTCCTCGGCCTCGCAGCCGCTGGTGCCCGCACCGGCGGTCGCGGTGGTGTCGACCGCCTGGAGCGCGCCGCTGGCCTCGCCGGAGCCCGAGTAGGTCATGGTGGAGAAGTCGTCGGGCGTGGTGTACGTCGTGGCGTCGGGCGCGGTCTGGGCCAGCGTGGCCGGTGCGTTCTCGACGAAGTAGGGGAACTCGAAGGCCTGGACCTCGGGCGAGTAGCCCGCGCGCTCCAGCGTGCGCACGAGGTAGCGCACGCTGGCGTTGTAGCCCGGGGTGCCCGACGCGCGGTTGCCGTCGAACTTGTCGGAGATCTCCTGGAGCTTGTCGAGGTGCTCCCCGATGCCCTCCGCCTTGACCCGCTTGGTCAGCTGCTTGGAGAGGTCGAAGCCCTTGTCCTTCGGCTTCCCCCGCTCGGCGGTCTGGACCGTGGTGGTGGCGTCGTCGGCGTTGGCGGTGAAGCCGACGCCGCCGGCGACGAGTGCTGCGGCCGTGGTGACGGCCAGTGCCGGCACAGCGGCACGGGACAGTGAACTGAGACGCACGTGTTCCTCCGAGAAGTCCGCCCGCACCTCCGGCTGATCCGGGGCGGGCCTGTCGTGTGCGCGTCACCCTAGATGCGTGTGACCCAGCCCACAAGAGGCCACGCCGAGATACTGACCCCTCGTTCAGTCGCCGCGCGCGGAGCGCCGCCACGGGGGCGGCTGGCCCTGCAGGAACCACTGCATCTTGCGCGTGATCCAGGGCAGGGCCGCGTAGGTCATCACCGGGGTCATCACCAGCACCGTCAGCAGGATCCGCAGCGGCAGGGCGACGTCGGCGACGTACGACCCGGTGCCCCAGTTGACCAGGAGGCTGAGCGGGTAGAAGACCAGGAAGATGGTCATCGCCTGCTTCCAGCGCGGCGGGGGCGACGGGTTGAGCCGCAGGTCGCGCACGTCGCGGCTGGTGGGCTCGTCGAACCACCCCTCGATGCCCGTACGCCGCTCGACGCGGGACTCGCGCACCCCCAGGCCGACGGCCGCGTCGCGCCACCACTCCCGCTCGTGCGAGCCCTCCCAGCGCGCGAGCGCCTCGGCGTCGGCGAAGCGGTAGAGCATGTGCCAGGTCTCGGAGTCGGCCTCGGGGCGCACCCAGCCGGCGCCCAGGAAACCGGGGAAGCGCTGGGCCAGCGCCGTGCCCGCCTGCAGCCAGCTGGCCATCTCGGCCTCGCGGCCGGGGTCGAGGTGCCGGGTGATCGAGACGGTGACGGGGGCACTCATGCCCCGGATCCTCCCGGTGCCGCGCCCGGGCGCCAAACCGGGTGTGCGCGCCGCGACAGGATGGTGGGACGGGGTGGTGCGTCAGGATGGGGTGGTGGTGGCCGGGCGAGACGGGAAGGAACCCGAGGGCCCAGCGGGTTCCGGGGACGTGACCCCCACCGCCGCGCCCACCCTGCACGGGGGGACGGCGCGCGCCGAGGCCTTCGCCCGCTGGGTCGAGCCGGAGGTCGAGGTGCTGCTGCGGGTGGCGCACACCCTCACCGGGTCGTGGAGCGACGCCGACGACGTCGTGCAGGACACGCTGGTGCGGGCCTGGGGCGCGGTGGACCGCTTCGACGGACGCCACCCCCGGGCCTGGCTGCTGACGATCCTGCGGCGCACCCACCTCAACAGCCTGCGCCGCAGCCGTCCCGACCTGGTCGACGACGACGTGCTGGCCCGGCACCGGCCGGCCTTCGGCGTCGCGCACGCCTCGTCCCCCGAGCAGCTCGTCGACGACAACGCCTTCGACGCCGACGTGGTCGCCGCGATGGGCTCGCTGGGCGAGCAGTTCCGCCGGGCGGTGCTGCTGGTCGACGTCGACCACCTGACCTACGACGAGGCCGCGGCCGTGCTCGACGTGCCGACGGGCACCGTCGTCTCGCGCGTCAGCCGCGGCCGCTCCCGCCTGCGGGCCGCGCTGGCCCACCGCCGACCCCCAGGAGGCACCCGGTGACCGGCAGGATGCAGGGCCCCCGCTCGATGCTCGAGTGCTGGTGGCCGGGCCGGGTGCTCGACCGCTACGTCGAGCAGCGGCCCGCGACCCCGCTCACCCCCGCCGAGCGCGACCGGCTCGAGCGGCACCTGGCGGTGTGCGAGCGCTGCGCCACCTCGGCCGCCGAGCGACGCCGCGTGCTCGCGGCCCTCGACCGGCTCGGTGACCACCACGCCCCGCCCCCGGCGTCGCTGCGCCGGGCCCACGACCTCGTCCGCGACCTGACCGACGGAGACCCCCGATGACCTCTCCCGCCGCCTCGACCGCCCCCTCGACCGCCCCGCCGACCGCCGCGCCCGGCGTACGCCGCTCGGACCCGCTGACCACGCCCGACGGCGCACCATGGGACCTGGTGGTCGTCGGTGGCGGCACGGCCGGCCTGGTGGCCGCGCACACCGCGGCCGGGTTCGGTGCCCGCACCCTCCTGGTCGAGCGGCACCGCACCGGCGGCGACTGCCTGTGGACCGGCTGCGTGCCCAGCAAGGCGCTGCTGGCCGCCGCGCACGCCGCCGCGGCCGCCCGGCGCGCGCCGCGCCTGGGCGTGCACGTGGGCGACGTGCGGGTCGACTTCGCCGCGGTGATGCGCCACGTGCACGACACCATCGCGCGCATCGAGCCGGTCGACTCCCCCGAGCGGCTGCGCGGGGCCGGCGTCGCGGTGGCCCACGGCGACCTGACGCTGACCGGCCCGCAGAGCGCGGTGGTCGACGGCGAGCCGGTGCGGTTCGCGCAGGCGCTGCTGGCCACCGGCTCCTCCCCCAGCGTCCCGGGCGTCCCCGGCCTGGCGGAGGCGTCGCCGCTGACCTCCGACGACGTGTGGGACCTCGCGGAGCTGCCCGGGCGGCTGCTGGTGCTGGGCGGCGGCCCGATCGGCTGCGAGCTGGGCCAGGCCTTCGCCCGGCTGGGCAGCCGGGTGAGCGTGGTCGAGGCGGGCCCGCGCGTGCTGGGGCCCGAGGACGCGCACGCGGCCGCCCTGGTGCGCGCCGCGCTGCGCGCCGACGGGGTCGACCTGCGCGAGGACGTCTCGCTCGAGCGCGTCGAGGGCGTGCCCGGCGACCTGGCCGCGCACCTCTCCGACGGCAGCGTGCTGCACGTCGACCGGGTGCTGGTGGCGGTCGGTCGCACGCCCGGCACCCACGACCTGGGTCTGCGGGCCGCCGGGGTCGAGGTCCGCGAGAGCGGCCACGTGGTGGTCGACGGCGCGCTGCGCACCACCAACCCCCGCATCTGGGCGGCCGGCGACCTCACCGGCCACCCCGCCTTCACCCACGTGGCCGGCATGCACGGCAGCCTGGCCGCCTCCAACGCGGTGCTGGGGCTGCGCCGCAAGGTGCGCCTCGACACCATCCCCCGGGTCACCTACACCCAGCCCGAGGTGGCCTCCTTCGGCGTCGGCACCGAGACCGACGACCCGTCGCACACGGTGCACCGCGTCGACGCCACCGAGGTCGACCGCGCCGTCGCCGAGGGCGACACCGACGGGGAGGTCGCGGTGGTGCTCGACGGCCGCGGCCGCCTGGTGGGCGCCCGCGTGGTCGGTCCCCGGGCCGGGGAGGTGCTGGCCGAGCTGACCCTGGCGGCGCAGGCCGGCGTCAGCCTGCGCACCGTTGCCGGCACCATCCACCCCTACCCCGCCTGGAGCGACGGCGTCTCCAAGGCCGCCGTCGCCCGCACCCGCGAGGAGCTGGCCCGGCCGGTGCCGGCGACCGTCACCCGGGTCCTGGCGCGGGGTCGGCGTCGGTGGGTGCAGCACCGCGCGTCCGCCGCTGGCGCCACACCCCCAGCACGGTGAGCAGCACCAGCGCGGCGATCGCCAGCAGGAACGGCGCCGACAGCCACGTAGACGGCCGAGCCGGGCACGATGCCCAGCACCGTGGCGGCGGCGTACGAGCGGGTGCTCACCGAGGTCAGTCCGAAGGCGTAGTTGGCGGGTGCTGAAGGGCACCAGCGGGACCAGCCGCGCCAGCAGCACGGTCGCGAAGCCGTTGTCGCGCACGCGCTCGTCGAGGCTGGCGAAGCGCTGCCCGGTCAGACCGCGCACGGCGTCACGGCCCAGCACCCGGCTCAGCGAGAACGCGGCGACGGCGCCGACCACCGCGGCACCGAGCACGGCGACCAGGCCGGTGCCGAAGCCCAGCAGCAGGCCGCCGAGCACCGTCATCACCGCGGTCGGACCGGCCGGCAGCAGGCTGATGGCGGCGTAGGCCGCCACGAACGCCGGCACCGCCCACCCGCCGAGCCCGTCGAGGGTCGAGCGCAGCTCGGCCTGGCTGGGCAGGCCCACGCTCAGCTGCAGCACCACCGCGGCGACCACCAGCGCCAGCAGCACGCCGGCCTTGAGCAGCACGCCGCGGCTCACCGCTCCCCCTCCAGCACGTGGCAGCGCTCCGGCGCCAGCACCAGCCGGGCCGCGGCTCCGGGGGCCACCGCCGAGCCGACCGGCAGGTGGGCACGCAGGGGGGTGCCGTCGGCCAGCGCCGTCTCGACCACCAGGTGGGTGCCGGCGAAGCGGACCTCCTTGACCGCGACCCCCACGTCGTACGCCGCCGGCGCGGCGTCGCCGGCCAGGGCGAGCGTCTCGGGGCGGACGACGAGCACCGCCGGGCCGGTCGGGGCGCCGGTGGGCACCACCAGCGTGCCGTCGCGGCTGGTGAAGCGGCCGCCCGCCACCTCGCCGGGCAGCTCGTTGACGGGGCCGAAGTAGCGCGCGGTGGCCAGGGTGTCGGGGCGGGTGTAGACCTCCTCGGGCGTGCCGGCGCCGACGACGCGCCCCCGGTCGAGGACGACGACCCGGTCGGCGACGTCGACGGCCTCGTCGCGGTCGTGGGTCACGAAGAGGGTGGTCACCCCGAGCTCGTCGTGCAGGCGCCGCACCAGCCCGCGCATGTCGCCGCGCAGCTCGGGGTCGAGCTGGCTGAACGGCTCGTCGAGCAGCAGCACCCGCGGGCGGCGCAGCAGCGCGCGGGCCAGCGAGACCCGCTGCTCCTGCCCGCCGGAGAGCTCGTGCGGGCGGCGGGCGCCGAGGTCGTCGAGGCGCACCCGGCGCAGCATGTCGCGCACCTCGGCCCGCTCGTGGGCGCGGGACGCACCGGCCATCCGCAGGCCGAAGCCGACGTTGCGGGCCACGTCGAGGTGCGGGAAGAGCAGCGGCTTCTGCAGCACCAGACCGACCGGGCGGCGCTCGGGCGGGGTGGCGAGCACGTCGACGTCGTCGATGCGCACGCTGCCGGCGTCGGGCCGCTGCAGGCCCGCGAGGACGGCGAGCGTGGTGCTCTTGCCGCAGCCCGAGGGGCCGAGCAGCGCGGTGAAGCTGCCGGGCTCGAGGTCGAGGTCGAGCCCGTCGACGGCCGTGGTGGGCCCGAAGCGGACCACCAGGTCGCGCACCGCCACCCGGGCGGCCGGCCCGGAGGCCGGCCGGTCGGCGGCGTCGCGCTCGTGGTCGTGGTGGTGGTCGTGCCGGCGCCTACGCACGGGAGACCCCCATCCAGGCGACGTCGCGCCCGGCGACCCGGGTCACCGCGAGCACCAGCAGCACCGGCGGCGCCACCACCAGCAGGCCGAGCGCGGCGGCCGCGGTGCGGTCGGAGGACTCGATGGCCGAGAAGAGCAGCAGCGGCAGGGTCGTGACCCGGCCGCCGCCGACGAGGAGGGTCAGCACGTACTCGCTCCAGGAGATGAGGAAGGTCAGCAGGAAGGCGGTCACCAGCGCCGGGCGCAGCAGCGGCAGGCTCACGTGGCGCAGGGTCGCCACCGGGCCGGCGCCCAGCACCCGGGCCGCCTGCTCGTGGTCGGTGTCGAGGTCGGCGTGGGCGGCGGCGAGCAGGCTGGCGGCGTAGGGCACGGTCGGCACCAGCTGGACCAGCACCACCCCGGCGACGGTGTCGGCGAGCCCGTAGCGGATGAAGAAGACCTGCAGGCCCAGGGTGACCGCCAGCGGCGGCACGATGATCGGGGCCAGCAGCAGGAACTGCACCAACCGGCGCCCGCGGAAGCGGTGCAGGCCCAGCGCCCGCCCGGCCGGCAGGCCCACCAGGCAGGCCAGCAGGGCCACGCTGGTGGAGACCAGCACGGACGTGCCCAGGGCCGCCAGGACGCCGTCGCCGAGCAGCAGGCGCAGCCCGCGGGCGCTCAGCTCGGGCGGCAGCAGGGCGGGGTAGCGCCAGGCGCCGGCGACGGCCCACAGCACGACCGGCACCATCGGCAGCACGGTGACCACCGCGACGACGGCGACCGCCGCGCCGCGCCAGGGACTGCGCTTCACAGCGACCGCCTCGCCAGGCCGCCGACGAGCCGCAGGTAGGCCAGCGCCGCCAGCGTGGTCAGCAGCGCGATCAGCACGGCCAGGGCCATCGCCTCGGGCCGCGAGGTCAGGTCGATGTCGCGGTAGCGCTGGAAGGCCTCCACCGACAGCGTCGTCGGGTAGGGCCGCCCCAGCAGCCGGGGCACCTCGTAGGAGGCGGTCACGAAGGCCAGCACCAGCACCGACGCGGCCGCGACCGGCGGGGCCAGCACCGGGAGCGTCACCTCGCGCAGGCGCTGCCAGCGCGAGGCGCCCAGCGTCGCGGCGACGTCCTCGAGGTCGCCGACCCGGCGGCCCAGCGCGGCCAGCGCCACGACGGCCACGAAGAAGGTCTCCTTCCACGTGTACTCCGCGATGATCCCCCAGCCGAAGGCGTCCTGGGTCAGCGCCGGCACGTCCTGCACCGAGTCCACCAGGCCGAGCCGGTACGCCGCGCGCGAGAGCAGGCCGGAGGGGGCCAGCAGCAGGCCGATCGCCAGCGCCCCCACCAGGTGGGGCACGGCCAGCGTGCCGTGGAACAGCACCGCGAGGCGGCGGCGCCCGCCCAGGCGGCGTACGAGCAGGGCCAGGGCGGTGCCGAGCACGGCGGCGGCAGCGGTGGAGATCAGGGAGACGCGGGCGGTGAGCAGCAGCGAGGCGTGCACCGCGGGGTCGGCGAGCACGCGGCGGTAGGCGTCGAGCGACCACTGCGACTCCCCCACCACGGGGGCGAAGCCGAGGCTCTGCAGCACCGCCTGCAGCACCCCGCCGACGACGAAGACCCCGACGACCAGCAGCGCGGGAGCCAGGAGCAGGGCGATGCGCAGGCGCGGGCTCATCCCTCGCCCCGCAGGACCCGTGCCCTCCAGTCGTCCTCGATCCGGGCCAGGGTGGCGCTGTCGAGCTCGGGCAGCGCGTCGGCGGTGAGCTCCTCGGGGCTCAGCACCGAGGGCCCGGCGTCGACGGCGGCGAAGCGCTCGGCGAGGGCGGGCTCGACGGTGTCGAGGTCGATGACCGGGAAGATGCCGGTGGCCTCGTAGAGCCCGAGCTGGACCTCGGGGTCCTGGAGCACGTCGGCCAGGACCATCGCGCCGGCACGGTCCTCGGCGTTGGCGGGCACCCCGAGGAAGCTGACGTTGGAGATGTTGCCGACCGAGAGCACCGTCTCGCGGGTGCTGCCGGGGAAGACGCCGTCCTCGACGAGGCTGCTCACCGCGCCGGGGCCGTAGGTGAGGAAGGCGCTGATCTCGCCGTCGGCGTAGAGCTTCTCGACCTCCTCCTGGCTCACCGGGTAGGTCTCGCCGCCGCGCCAGAAGCCGTCGGCGGCGTCGAGCAGCCGGTCGAAGGTCTCGTCGCGGGCCTGCTCGTAGACGTCGTCGTCGAGGCCGCCGGCCTCGGCCGCCGCCGTGACGGCCTCGGCGCCGAGGGCGTCGTAGAGGAAGGTGCGCACCGCCATCGAGCCGGTGAAGTCGGGCGGGGCGGGGTGGGTGAAGCGCCCCGGCTCGCTCGCGGTCCAGGCCAGCAGCGACTCGACCGACTCCACGTCGGCCGCGTCCAGCACCGCGCTGTCGTAGACCAGCGCCGAGCTGGCCTGCTGCCAGGCGGCCTCGCAGCCCTCGACCGGCACCCCGAAGTCGGTGGCCACGGCCGGGTCGTCGAGGTCGACGTGCTTCGCGTTGGGCAGGTCGGCGGTCCAGCCGCAGGCCCACAGGTCGGCCTGCACCCCGGTGGCGAAGTTCTCGCCGTTGACCCAGATCGCGTCGACCGAGCCGCCCGAGGTGCGCCCGGCCTGCTGCTCGCCGAGCACCTTGTTGACCGCCTCGGCGGTGTCGGTGATCTTGACCTGGTTGAGGCTGACCCCGAGCTCGGCGAGCCGGTCGGCGACCTCGCCGTTGACGAAGTCGTTGAGCCGCTGGTCGCCGCCGTACATGTACCAGTCGACGCTCTGGCCCTGTGCCTCGGCGAGCACGGCGTCCCAGTCGGAGGCGTCGACCGCGGCGGCCTCGTCGGGCTCGCCGCCGCACGCGGAGGCCACCAGGGCCGTGACCGCCAGGGCAGCCGTCAGCAGCAGGGGTCGGCCTGGGCGGCCGGCGGGGCGGGTCACGGGGTCTCCTCGGGAAGCGTCTCGGAGGTGGTTCGGAGCGGACGCGGAGCCCGGATGCCCAGGCTCCGGACACCCAGCCCGATGCGCTGCAGCGCGGTGAGGGCGACCATGGCGGCGAAGACCCACAGCACGGTCTCGGCGTGGGCCGGCAGCAGGCACAGCACGGCGTAGGCCAGCACCGTCTCGGTGCCCTCGGCCAGTCCGCCCACGAAGAGCACCGAGCGGCCGTCCCCGCGGGCTCCACGCTTCTCCAGCAGCGGCGCCAGGGTCAGGAACGCGGTCCCGGAGACGTAGTAGGTCAGCAGCAGCACCAGGCAGGCCAGGCGTGCCTCCGGCACCGCGACGCCCACCGCGAGCACGAAGCCGCCGTACACGCTGAAGTCGGCGAGCAGGTCGAGGAAGCCGCCCAGGTCGGTGGCGCCGTGGCGACGTGCCAGCGGCCCGTCGAGGCCGTCGAGGGCCCGGTTGGCCAACCACAGCACCAGCGCGGTCGACCAGTGCGAGGTGGCCACGGCGACGCAGGCGGCGATGCCGACCAGCCAGCCGAGACCTGTCACGGCCAGCGGGCGCACCCCCAGCCGGTCGAGGCCGGCCGCGGCGGCGTCGAGGCCGGGCGCGATGACGCGGCGCACGGGGGCGTCGAGCACGGCGGGTCCTCCGGGTCCTGGATGGGCATGTCCTGGACCGGGAACCCGGTGGGACCCCGGCCATCATCCCGGGCCGGCCCACCCCCCGGGGTCTGGGGTGGTAGGTCAGGCTGGAGGGCATGGTCGAGCACCAGGAGTCCCCGCGCGCGGCGGACGCCCTCGCGCCCTGGTCGGGTGGCGACGGCGGCGACGAGCCCGACCCCCGGCGCTGGCGGATCTTCGCGGTCTCGCTGGTCGTCGGGTTCATGGCGCTGCTCGACGTCACGATCGTCAACGTGGCGATCCCCTCGATCCAGGAGGGCCTCGACA
This sequence comes from Nocardioides sp. 31GB23, assembly GCF_040012395.1. NCBI lineage: Bacteria > Bacillati > Actinomycetota > Actinomycetes > Propionibacteriales > Nocardioidaceae > Nocardioides > Nocardioides sp. 31GB23. The sequence goes on from NZ_JBDYKJ010000011.1 coordinate 70,749, forward strand.
CCTCCACCGGCACCGTGCAGTGGGTGGTCTCGGGCTACGCGCTGAGCTTCGGGCTGGTGCTGGTGACCGGAGGCCGGCTCGGTGACGCCTACGGGCGCCGGCTGCTGCTCCTGGTCGGGCTGGGCCTCTTCGTGCTCACCAGCGCAGCGGTCGGGCTGGCGCCCAACGTCGAGCTGGTGATCCTGGCGCGGCTGCTGCAGGGCGCGGCCGCGGGCCTGCTGACCCCGCAGAACTCGGGGCTGATCCAGGAGCTCTTCTCGGGCCGCGAGCGGGGACGCGCCTTCGGGATCTTCGGACTGACGGTCTCGGTCTCCGCGGCCCTCGGCCCCGTGCTGGGCGGGCTGATCATCTCGCTCTTCGGCGAGGAGGACGGCTGGCGCTGGATCTTCCTGGTCAACGTGCCGATCGGGCTGGCGGCGCTGGTGGCGGTGCTGCGGCTGGTGCCGCACACCCACCCGCGCGAGGCCGGCGAGGCCCGCCCGCGCCTGGACCCGCTCGGCTCGGTGCTGCTGGGCGTGGCGGTCCTGCTGCTGCTCTACCCGGTGGTCCGGGCCGAGAGCGGCAACTACCTGTGGCTGCTGGGGCTCCCGCTGGTGCCGGTGGTCATCGCGGTCTTCGTGCGCTGGGAGCACCGCGTCGTACGCCGCGGCGGCGCGCCGCTGCTCGACGTCGCGCTGCTGCGCCGTACCCCCGGCTTCGCCAACGGCATCGCGGTCGGCACCCTCTACTTCACCGGGTTCACCGGGCTGGTGCTGGTGCTCTCGGTCCACCTGCAGACCGAGATGGGCCTCGCTCCGCTGACGGCCGGGCTGCTGCTGACCGGCTTCGCGGTCGGCTCGGCGATCTCGGCGCCGCTGGCCGGGCGGGTGGTCACCACGGTGGGCCGCCAGCTCAGCGTCGGCGCGCTGGTGACGGTGGTCGCGGCGGTCCTGGCGATGGCGGTGCTGGTGCCGGGCCGCGAGGGTGGGGCCTTGTGGGCGCTGCTGCCGCCGCTGCTCTTCGTCGGCGGCCTCGGCGGCGGCGCGGTGATCTCGCCCAACTTCACCCTGACCCTCGACCAGGTGCCACCGCGGATGGGCGGCGCGGCGGGCGGGGCGCTGCAGACCGGTCAGCGCATCGGCTCGGCCGTCGGCTCGGCGCTCGGGGTCACCGCCTACACGGTGGCGCTGGGGCTGTGGGGGCCGGAGGCTGGGCTGCGCACAGCGTTCCTGACCTCGGCCGCGCTGGTGGCGCTGGCGCTGGTCGCAGCCGTCGTGGCCCTGCGCGACGAACGCGCCGGCCGCGAGGCGTGAGCCTCGCGACCGGCGCGTCCGGGCGCTCAGGTGCGGGTCGGCTCAGGAGCCGATGGCCTCGAGCATCCGGCGCGCCAGCGGGCCCGAGGAGGCGGGGTTCTGGCCGGTGAAGAGCGAGCGATCCACGACGACGTTCTCGCTCCACGGCTCGGCCTCCTCGAAGTCGGCACCCAGGGCGACGAGGCGGTCCTGCAGCAGCCAGGGCGCGCCGTCGGCGAGCCCGGCCTGGGTCTCCTCGGCGTTGGTGAAGCCGGTGAGCCGGTAGCCGGAGAACGGCGAGCCGCCCTCGCCCTCGGTGGCCAGCAGCGCGGCCGGGGCGTGGCACACGATGCCCAGGGGCTTGCCCGACTCGAGGGTTTGCACCAGCAGGCGCGCGGAGTCGGCGTCGCCGGAGAGGTCCTCCATCGGGCCGTGGCCGCCGGGGTAGAAGACCGCGTCGTAGGCGGTCGGGTCGACCAGCTCGAGCGACTCCGGGGAGCGCAGCTGCTCGATGTCGTCGATCGCCTGGCGCAGCGCGTCGGCGTTCTCCTGGCCGCCGTTGGCCTCCGCGGCCAGGCTGCCCTCGTCGACGACCGGCGGCACGCCGCCCGGGGTGGCGACGACGACCTGGTGGCCGGCGCCGGTGAAGACCTGGAAGGGCGCGACGAGCTCCTCGGCCCAGTAGCCGGTGGGGTGCTGGGTGCCGTCCTTGAGGGTCCAGTGGCGGGCGCCGGTGACGACGAAGAGGATCTTGCTCATGGGGTTGCTCCTTCTGCGAGGCAGGTGGTGCGTACCCCGTCCCAACCCCGCGCCCCGCGGCGCCCATTCCTGACGCGGGGGTGAGGCCGGCCTCAGGGCCGCGTCAGGAGCGGACGACGGTCAGAGGATCGCGCCGGGTGCGTACGCCGCCGCGGCCGGGTGCTGCTCGGCGAGCGCGGCCACGCGGCGTACGACGGCCTGGGTCTGGGCGACCGCGGCGCCGGTGAAGGCGATCGGCTCGGCGACCAGGCTCTCGAGCTGCGCCTCGGTGAGCCCGAGCCGCTCGTCGGCGCCGAGCTTGGCGAAGACGTCGTTGTCGGCCTGGCCCTGGCGCATCGCCAGCGCCGTGCCCACCGCCGCCTCCTTGATGGCCTCGTGGGCGCTCTCGCGGCCCACCCCGTTGCGCACCGCGGCCATCAGCACCTTGGTGGTGGCCAGGAAGGGCAGGTAGCGGTCGAGCTCGCGCTGGATCACCGCGGGGAAGGCGCCGAACTCGTCGAGCACGGTCAGGAAGGTCTGGAAGAGCCCGTCGACGGCGAAGAACGCGTCGGGCAGCGCCACCCGGCGGACCACGGAGCAGGAGACGTCGCCCTCGTTCCACTGGTCGCCGGCGAGCTCGCCGACCATCGAGAGGTAGCCGCGGGTGACGACGGCCAGGCCGTTGACGCGCTCGCAGGAACGCGTGTTCATCTTGTGCGGCATCGCCGAGGAGCCGACCTGGCCCTCCTTGAACCCCTCGGTGACGATCTCGTTCCCCGCCATCAGCCGGATCGTGGTAGCCAGGTTGGAGGGGCCGGCGGTGAGCTGGACGAGCGCGGAGAGCACGTCGAAGTCGAGGCTGCGCGGGTAGACCTGGCCCACGCTGGTCAGCACCCGCTGGAAGCCGAGGTGGCCAGCGACGCGCTGCTCGAGGTCGGCGAGCTTGTCCTCGTCGCCGTCGAGGAGGTCGAGCATGTCCTGCGCGGTGCCCATCGGGCCCTTGATGCCGCGCAGCGGGTAGCGGCCGAGCAGGTCCTCGACCCGCTCGAGGCTGACCAGCATCTCGTCGGCGACGCTGGCGAAGCGCTTGCCCAGCGTGGTGGCCTGCGCGGCGACGTTGTGGGAGCGGCCCGCCATCACGGTGGTCTCGTGCTCGGCGGCCAGTCGCCCCAGACGGGCCAGGGTGGCCACCGCCCGGTCGCGCAGCAGCTCGAGCGACTGCTTGACCTGCAGCTGCTCGACGTTCTCGGTGAGGTCGCGGCTGGTCATGCCCTTGTGGATCTGCTCGTGCCCGGCCAGGGCCGAGAACTCCTCGATGCGCGCCTTCACGTCGTGGCGGGTGATCCGCTCGCGCGCGGCGATCGAGCCCAGGTCGACGGCGTCGACGCCCTGGGCGACCACCCGCTCGTACGCCTCGACGACCCCGTCGGGCACCGCGATGCCCAGGTCGCGCTGCGCCTTGAGCACCGCCACCCACAGCTCGCGCTCGAGCACGATCTTGTGCTCGGGCGACCAGATCTGGGCCAGGTCGGCGGCGGCGTAGCGGGTGGCGAGGACGTTCGGCACGGTCACGGGCACAGTGTCTCGCACCCTCGCGACCGGCGGGGCCCTGGCCTACGCGAAGGCTGCCCCGTGGAACCTCCAGGGTCGACCCGGCCCGGTCGGCAGCCGCCGTCCGCGGAAGGACTCGAACCACGACGTGGGCTCGACCAGGTCGAGGCGGCAGGTGTCGCGCCGCCCTCGCGCCGTCCCCTCCCCGTGGGTGTCGACGATCCCGGCGCCGTCCGTCACGAAACCACCCGTCGCGGCCACCATCGGGAGCTGACCATCGGCTTGTGCCACCCGGCTGATCTCGAGGCGGGCGTACAGCGGAAGCGTCCACGCGTCTCGAAGCTGATCCGCGCTCCGACGGGCCACGAGGAGCCCCGACGGACACACCTCGTCGACCTCTGCCCAGGACAGGACCGGACGGCGCATCAGATCCTCCACGCGCTCGGAGTCGAAGAGCAGTGCTGCACTGGTGCGCAGGGGCTCTCCGGCCAACCCGGCGTCCAGGACCTGCCGTGCCTGGCGAGGGCCGATACCCAGGGAGCGCAGGCGCTCGGTCGCTGCGCGCTGGGTGAGGAGCTGCATCTGGTCACGCTAGGCGACCGTCGGGCGACGCGCAGCGTGCCTGACGCCGGCTGTGGACAGTGGCCCTGCGCGCCCTTTGCAGAGGGGCACGCGTGTGCCCCTCTGCAAAGGGCTCGGCGCAGGCGTTGGCCTGGGACGGGTCAGTCGGTCGAGGCGGCCCTCAACGCGATGTCGGTGCGGTGCTGGGCACCGTCGAAGGAGATCGCCCCGACGCCGTCGTACGCCGCGGCGCGGGCCTCGGCCAGCGAGTCGCCCGTCGCGACCACGGCGAGCACGCGCCCGCCCGCAGTGACGACCTGGTCATCGACCAGCGCGGTGCCGGCATGGATGACGTGCACGTCGGGCAGCGCCTCGGCGGCCTCCAGGCCGCTGATGACGTCACCCTTCGACGACGACTCGGGGTAGCCGGCGCTGGCGAGCACCACGCCCACGGCCGAGCCGGGGCGCCACTGCGGAGCGGGCACGTCGGCGAGGGTGCCGGTGGCCGAGCCGAGCAGCAGCGGCGAGAGCGGGGAGTCGAGCAGCGCCAGCAGCGGCTGCGTCTCGGGGTCGCCGAAGCGGGCGTTGAACTCGACGACCCGCACGCCTCGGGAGGTGAGCGCCAGGCCGGCGTACAGCAGGCCGGTGAAGGGGGTGCCGCGCCGCGCCATCTCCTCGACGGTGGGGCGCAGCACCGTGGCCAGCACCTCGTCGACGAGTCCCTCGGGCGCCCACGGCAGCGGCGTGTAGGCGCCCATGCCGCCGGTGTTGGGGCCCTCGTCGCCGTCACGGATCCGCTTGAAGTCCTGGGCGGGCTGCAGCGGGTGCACGACCGCGCCGTGCTCGTCGTCCCAGCCGCAGATCGCGAAGAGCGAGACCTCGGGGCCGTCGAGGAACTCCTCGACCAGCACCCGCTCGCAGCCGGCGGCGTGGGCGACGGCCTCGTCACGGTCGGAGGTCACCACGACGCCCTTGCCGGCGGCCAGGCCGTCGTCCTTGACGACGTACGGCGCCCCGTGGGCGTCGAGCGCGGCCGCGACCTCCTCGGCGGTGGTGCAGCTGGTGGCGGCGGCGGTCGGCACGCCGGCGGCGGCCATCACGTCCTTGGCGAAGGCCTTCGAGCCCTCCAGCTGCGCCGCAGCCGCCGAGGGGCCGAAGACCGGGATGCCGCGCTCGCGCACGACGTCGGCGACGCCGGCCACCAGCGGCGCCTCGGGGCCCACGACCACCAGGTCGGCGCCGAGGCGCTCGGCGAGGTCGGCCACGGCTGCGCCGTCCATCGGGTCGACGTCGTGCAGCTCGGCGACGGCCGCGACACCGGGGTTGCCGGGAGCGCAGTGCACCGCCGCGACGCCCGCGTCGTGGGCCAGGGCCCGCGACAGCGCGTGCTCTCGGCCACCGGTGCCGATCACGAGGACGGTCAGGGGGCCGGTCGGCACGGTCGCGGAGGGGGTGCTCACGGGCCCTGATGCTCTCAGATCAGCGGGTGCACGACCACGGTGGCCTCACGGTCCGGACCGACGCCGACCGCGGAGATCCGCGCCCCCGACAGCTCCTCGACCCGGCGCACGTAGTCCTGCGCCGCCTGCGGCAGGTCGTCCATGGTGCGTGCGCCGCTGATGTCCTCGCTCCACCCGGGCAGGTACTCGTAGACCGGGGTCGCGTGGTGGAAGTCGGTCTGGTTGACCGGCATCTCGTCGTGGCGGACCCCGCCGACGTCGTAGGCCACGCAGACCGGGACCTGCTCCAGCCCGGTGAGCACGTCGAGCTTGGTGAGCACGAAGTCGGTGACCCCGTTGACCCGGGCGGCGTAGCGCGCGATCACGGCGTCGTACCAGCCGCAGCGGCGCTGGCGACCGGTCGTGGTGCCGAACTCGGCGCCGACGCTGGCCAGGTGCGCGCCGAGCTCGTCGAAGAGCTCGGTGGGGAACGGACCCTCGCCGACGCGGGTCGTGTAGGCCTTGACGATGCCGATGACCTGGTCCATCCGCATCGGCGGGATGCCCGAGCCGGTGCAGGCACCGCCGGCGGTCGCCGAGGAGGAGGTGACGAAGGGGTAGGTGCCGTGGTCGACGTCGAGCAGCGTGGCCTGGCCGGCCTCGAGCAGCACGGTCTCGCCGCGGTCGAGCGCCTGGTTGAGCAGCAGCCCGGTGTCGGCCACCATCGGGCGCAGGCGGTCGGCGTACTGCAGCAGCTCCTCGAGCGTCTCGTCGACCGAGGGGGCGCGGCGGTTGTAGATCTTGGTCAGCACCTGGCCCTTGAGCTCGAGGGCGCCCTCGATCTTCTGGCGCAGGATCTTCTCGTCGAAGATGTCCTGGACGCGGATGCCGATGCGGTTCATCTTGTCGGCGTACGTCGGGCCGATGCCGCGCCCGGTGGTGCCCAGGCGGCGCGAGCCGAGGAAGCGCTCGGTCACCTTGTCGACGGTGCGGTTGTAGTCGGCGATGACGTGGGCGCTGGCGCTGACGACCAGCTTGCTGGTGTCGACGCCGCGGGCCTCGAGGCCCTCGATCTCCTGGAAGAGCACGTTGAGGTCGACCACGACGCCGTTGCCGATGACCGGGGTGCAGCCGGGGGTGAGGATGCCGCTGGGCAGCAGGTGCAGGGCGTACTTCTGGTCGCCGATGACGACCGTGTGCCCGGCGTTGTTGCCGCCGTTGAACTTCACGACGTAGTCGACGCGCGAGCCGAGGAGGTCGGTGGCCTTCCCCTTGCCCTCGTCGCCCCACTGGGCACCGATGATGGCGATCGCGGGCATCTGCTCGCTCACTCTCCTCGAGAAATCGAAGGACCCCGGCACAAGCGCACCGGGGCCTCTTGCGGCGTCACGCTACCAAAACGGCCCACCCGCTGCCCTTTCGCCGCGTCCCGTCCCGGGTGGCGGATAGGGTCACCGGCGATGGAACCCCTGCTCGTCATCAAGAACAGCGACGCGGGCACCGCCGACGAGCAGACGCTCGAGCGGGGCCTGGCGGTCCTGCGCGCGCGCACCTCCGTCGAGGTCGCCGGCACCTCCGACCCGGGCGAGCTCAACGGGGTGCTGCACCGCGCCGGCTCGCGGCGCATCGTCGTCGCCGGCGGCGACGGCAGCCTGCACGCCGTCGTCTCCGCGCTGCACCGGCGCAACGAGCTCAGCGACCGCACCCTGGCGCTGCTCCCGCTCGGCACCGGCAACGACTTCGCGCGCGGCAACGACATCCCCCTCGACATCGAGGAGGCGGCCCGCGTGGTCCTCTCGGGCGAGCCGCGACCGGTCGACCTGGTGGTCGACGAGGTGGGCGAGGTGGTCGTCAACAGCGTCCACGTCGGCGCGGGCGCCCAGGCCAGCCGCCGCGGGGCGCGCTGGAAGGAGCGGCTGGGCTCGATCGGCTACCAGAAGGTCAACCTCGGCAAGCTCGGCTACCCGGTCGGGGCCGCGCTCGCCGCGTTCCGGCCCCCGTTCGTGCGCCTGCACGTCGAGGTCGACGGCCGCAGCGTCGTGGGCTTCGACCAGCCGGTGCTGATGGTCGCGGTCGGCAACGGCTCCAGCGTCGGCGGAGGCACCGACCTGGTGCCCGACGCCGACACCGAGGACCGCCGCCTCGACGTGATGATCTCGCGCTCCATCGGCCCGGTGGCGCGCTTCGGCTACGTCGCCGGGCTGGTGCGCGGGCGCCACCCCGAGCGCGACGACGTCATCTGCCTGCGCGGCAGCGAGGTGTCGGTCTCGGGCGAGGAGTTCTGGTGCGCCGCCGACGGCGAGGTCTACGGCCCGGAGCGGCGCCGCACCTGGCGCCTCGAGCCGGCGGCGTACTCGATGGTGCTGCCGCGACGTCACCCCTCCTGAGCGGCCGGCAGCGAGTCCTCAGAGCCAGCCGCGGCGGGCGGCCTCGACCCCGGCCTGGAAGCGCGAGTCGGCGCCCAGCTCGGCGAGCAGCTCAGCCACCCGGCGGCGCACGGTGCGCAGGCTGACGCCGAGGCGGCGGGCGATCTGCTCGTCCTGCGCGCCGGAGGCCAGCTGCTCGAGGAGGAACTCGCGCATGTCGGGGACGCTGTCGCGGGTGCCGTCGAGGTCGAGGGGCACCGCGCGGTCCCACATCGACTCGAACCACAGCGTCATCGCCTCGACCCAGCCCTGCTGGCGCACCAGGGTGCGCGGCTCGTCCATGAAGCCCAGCGGCTCGGGCAGGATCACGTGCGTGGTGCCGATGATGATCATCCGGGTCGGCAGGTCGGGCAGCAGCCGGATCTGCTCGCCCACCTCCGAGCGCAGCCGCAGGGTGTCGGGGACCTCGCTGACCGCGCGCACCGGGTAGATCGCCCGCGACTGGCGCCCGCTGCGGATCGCCTCGTGGACCAGGTGGGCCATCGCGTCCTCGCGCGGCTTGCGGAACTGGTCGGGGCGCAGCCAGAGCATGTCGCCGCGGCTCTCGCGGATCAGCGCGGTCAACAGCTCGACCGGCTGGCCGCCCGAGCTGATCTCGCCGTCGATGGGCTCCACGTCGAGCACGTCGATCGGACCCGGGCGCGCGTTGCTGCCGCTGAGGTAGGGGATCGCCTCGGCCACCGCGCTCAGGCGGGCGTGCGCGGCGGCCGCCGACTCCGCGGTCGAGGCGACCATCCGTCCCACCACCTCGGCGGGAGAGGCCACGAAGAGCCGGGAGTCCTCCAGGGTCACGATGCCCCGCTCGCGCAGCGGCGCCAGGTCGCGCAGCAGCTCCTCGGGGGTCTGCAGCAACGAGGCGGCCACCCAGACCAGCTCGCGACCCGACTGCGGCAGGACCCGGTGGTAGGCGCGGTCGGCGTTGCGCGAGAAGCCCAGCGCACTGATCACCGAGGGGTAGCTGGACCGCACCATCGACACATCCTACTAGCAGCCCTGGCAACTTGGTGCCAGCGACAGGTACGCCGCGACTGGCAGGCACCGGTCAGTACACACTGTCCCCATCGGTGCCCCGCCGTCCTCGGTCGGGGTCCGGAGCCTCACGACATCGGGGGATGACGTCGCTCCGACCACCGTGCAGGAGGCGCCGGGGCTGCCACAGGGGACGGCCCCGGCGCTCTCTGCGGCACGACGCCACGTCTCCGGTAGCGTTGCCGCGCCACAGCACCCACGACGCAGGAGCTCCCCACCCCATGGCACGAGGCGGCGACGCACGCGGTACCGACCGGCCCGACAGCACCGGCCCCACCGACTGGGTCACCCGGGCCGCGGACGACGCGATCCGCCACGCCGGCGGCGAGGAGGCGGTCCGCGCGGAGGGCCGCACCATCACCTGCGCCTCGGGCGCCAGCCCGTCGGGCCCGGTCCACCTGGGCAACCTGCGCGAGTTCCTGACCGTGCACTTCGTGGCCGAGGAGATCCGCCGGCGCGGGCTGCCGGTGCGCCACCTGCACAGCTGGGACGACTACGACCGCTTCCGCAAGGTGCCCGCCGGCGTCGACCCGTCCTGGGCCGACCACATCGGCCGCCCGCTCTCCGCGGTGCCCGACCCGTGGCAGTGCCACGCGTCGTGGGCCGAGCACTTCAAGGAGCCGCTGGTCGCCAGCCTCCACGCGATGGGCGTGGAGATGGAGGAGGTCTCCCAGACCGAGGCCTACCGCCGCGGCGACTACGTCGAGCAGGTGCTGCAGGCCGTGGCGCACCGCGACCGCATCGAGACCATCCTGGGCCGCTACCGCACCAAGGCCGCCCCGGTCGCGGAGTCCGAGCAGGAGGCGGCCGCGCTGGCCGACTCCGTCGTCGAGGACGACGAGGCCACGGGCGCAGGCGACGCGCCCGACCGCGCCGGGCACCTGGCCCGGTTCCCCTACAAGCCCTACTGCCGCGAGTGCGGACGTGACACGACGACCGCGACGGCCTACGACGACGAGAGCGCCGACCTCGCCTACTCCTGCACGTCCTGCGGCTTCGAGGGCGTCACCAACCTGCGCACCGACCACGAGGGCAAGCTGGTCTGGAAGGTCGACTGGCCGATGCGCTGGTCGGTCGAGGGCGTCGACTTCGAGCCGGGCGGGGTCGACCACGCCAGCCCCGGGTCGTCGTACACCGTGGGCAAGGAGGTCGTGAAGGCCGTCTACGGCGCCCGCGCGCCGTCGTTCGTCGGCTACTCCTTCGTGGGGGCCGGCGGCCAGGTGAAGATGTCGTCCTCGCGCGGCGGGGTGCCGACCGCCGCCGACGCGCTGCAGATCCTCGAGGCGCCGGTGCTGCGCTGGCTCTACGTGCGCCGCCAGCCCAAGCAGGCCTTCAACGTCGACTTCGGCCCCGAGGTGGTGCGCCTCTACGACGAGTGGGACTCCTTGACCCGCAAGGCGAACGACCCGGCCAAGCGCGACGCCCAGGTGCTGGCCTACGAGCGCGCCTCGGCCACGGCCGCCGCCGGCACGCTGCCCACGCCGGCCGTGGTGGTGCCGTTCCGGCTGCTGTCGTCGGTGGCCGACGTGACCGCCGGCAGCGCCGAGCTGGTCAGCCGCATCGTCGGCGACGTGGGCCACGAGCACGACTCGGTCGCCGACCTCGAGCCGCGCCTGAGCCGGGCGATGACCTGGATGTCGGAGTACGTGCCCGAGACCGAGCGCACCACGGTGCGCCCCGAGCCCGACACCGCCCGGCTCGCCGCGCTCGACGAGGACGAGGAGCGGTGGCTGCGCCACCTCCTCGACCGGCTGCCCGACCGCCTCGAGCTCGACGAGACGACCGCGCTGATCTACGGCGTGCCCAAGCTGGCGCGCGGCCTGGGCCTCGACGACGCCCCCACCGACGAGGTGAAGGCCGACCAGAAGGCGTTCTTCCGGCTGCTCTACCAGCTGCTGGTCGACGCCGAGCGCGGCCCGCGGCTGCCCACGCTGTTCCTCGCGCTGGGCGCCGAGAAGGTGCGCAGCCTGCTCACCCCCTGACGACGGACGCCGAGCCGGCTCGTGCGAACGAGCCGGCCCGGCGTCGCGGGCGTGGGCCGGGTGGCCTCAGGCGTCGGCGACCAGCTCGTCGTACGCCGTCTGGCTGGAGTCGCGCAGGAAGTCGCGGCAGCGCTCCCACTCGTCGCTCTCGCCGATGCTGCGCGCGGCGAGCGCGAGCAGGGCCAGGCACATCAGGAAGCCGCGGTTGGGCTCGTGCTCCCACGGGACCGGGCCGTGGCCCTTCCAGCCGTTGCGGCGCAGCATGTCGAGGCTGCGGTGGTAGCCGACGCGGGCGTAGGCGTAGACGGTGATCGCGTCCTCCTGCGCCTCGGCGGCCGCACCGGCGAGCGCCGCCCACGCGAAGGGCGAGGCCGGGTGGGTGCGCGCCACGTCCATGCGGTCGCCGCCGTCGGCCAGCAGCGCCTGGGCGGGGTCCTCGGGGAGGTGGGTGGGGGGCGGTCCTGCCATCAGGTCCTGTCCGATGTCCATGCCCTGCATGGTGCCACCCACCTCCTCCGGGGCCTCAGGCCAGGGCGCGCCCGGCGGAGCGCAGGTTCTCGCAGGCCTCGACGACACGGGCCGCCATCCCGGCCTCGGCCGCCTTGCCCCACGCCCGCGGGTCGTACTGCTTCTTGTTGCCGACCTCGCCGTCGACCTTGAGCACGCCGTCGTAGTTGCGCAGCATGTGCTCGGCGACGGGACGGGTGAAGGCGTACTGGGTGTCGGTGTCGACGTTCATCTTCACCACGCCGTAGTCGACCGCCTCGGCGATCTCCTCGGCGCTGGAGCCGGAGCCGCCGTGGAAGACCAGGTGGAAGGGCTTGGAGCCGGGCTCGAGGCCGAACTCGCCGACGACGGCCTCCTGGGCGTCCTTGAGCACGCTGGGACGCAGCTTGACGTTGCCGGGCTTGTAGACGCCGTGCACGTTGCCGAAGGTCAGGGCGGTCATGTAGTAGCCCCGCTCCCCGTGGCCCAGGGCCTTGGCGGTCGCGATCGCGTCCTCGCGGGTGGAGTAGAGCTTGTCGTTGATGGCGTTCTCGACGCCGTCCTCCTCGCCACCGACCACGCCGACCTCGATCTCGAGGATGATCTTGGCCTCGATGCACCGCTCGAGCAGCTCGGCGGCGATGGAGAGGTTCTCCTCCAGCGGCACGGCCGAGCCGTCCCACATGTGCGACTGGAACAGCGGCGCCTCGCCGCGCTGCACCCGCTCGCGCGAGATCTCGAGCAGCGGCCGCACGAACCCGTCGAGCTTGTCCTGCGGGCAGTGGTCGGTGTGCAGCGCGATGTTGACCGGGTAGGCCTTGGCGACCTCGGCGGCGTAGGCCGCGAAGGCGACCGAGCCGGTGACCATGTCCTTCACGCCCGGCCCGGAGAGGTACTCCGCACCTCCGGTCGAGACCTGGATGATGCCGTCGGAGCCGGCGTCGGCGAAGCCCTTGAGGGCGGCGTTGAGGGTCTGCGACGACGACACGTTGATGGCGGGGAAGGCGTAGCCGCCGGCCTTGGCGGCGTCCAGCATCTCGGCGTACTTCTCGGGCGTTGCGATCGGCACTGCAGGCTCCTGGGTCGCGGGCGTGGGTGGTCCGGCCAGCCTAGTGGAGCGCGGCCCCGGGCGTCCCGGGCCGCCGGGCGGGTGTGCCCGGGCGACGTACGCTCCGGAGGATGGAGCGGCGCACGAGCTGGGGCAGCACCACGCGCAGCAGCCGGGTGCGCCTGGACGCCGAGCACGCCTGGGCCCTGGTGGCCTCGGCCCGCGCCGGCCCGCAGTGGTACGTCGACGCCGCGCCGTTCGTCTTCCGCGGCGCCGTCGACCGGTTGACCCTGGGCCGTGGGCGCCGGTGGCCGGTGCCCGACCGCCCGGTGCTGCGACCCGGCGACACCGCCGGGTTCTGGCGGGTGCTGGAGGCCGGGCCGGTCGAGGAGGGGCACCACCTGCTGCTCGAGGCGGCGTTGCGTGCCCCGGGCACGGTGCGGCTGAGCACGCTGGTCACGCCGGAGGGCCCGCACTGCTGCCGGGTCGCGCAGACGGTGACCTTCACGCCGGCGGGGCTCCTGGGGCGGGCCTACCTGCTCACCGACGTGCCCGCGCGCGAGACGCTCATGGAGCTGGTGCACCGGCGGGTCCTGCGCGACCTCGGGCGCGCCGCCACCTGATCACCGGGTCGGCGCGGCACCATGACAACCGATCGGCCACGAGATCCGTAGACAGGGCATGGACGAGCACACGAGCAACGAGCGCGACCTCTCCCGCCGCTTCGACGCCTCCTTCGGCGACGGGCCCCCTGGCGCGCCGGTCGACGAGGTCGTCGCCGCCGGGCGCGGGGCGCTGCGGCGCCGCCGCGCCGCGACCTGGGGCGGTGCGCTGGCCGTGCTGGCCGTCGTCGGCCTCGGCGGGGTGCTGGCCCAGACCGGCGCCCCGGGCGGCGGGGACGAGCTGGTCGCCGGCGGGACGAGCGACTCCGCGTCGGCCCAGCCCAGCGACGAGCCCAGCGACGAGCCCAGTGATGGGCCCAGTGATGGGCCCAGTGACCAGCCCAGCGCCGAGACCGAGCCGCCGTCGTACTCCACCGACGCGCCCGCGTCGTGGGGCAAGGGACAGCTCGCCGGGTACGTCGGCGACGAGGTCGTGGTGCGTGAGGGCCTGACGGTGACCGAGGTCGCCGAGGACCCGCTGGGCCTCGAGCCGGCCGTCTCCTCCACGGCCCTGGCGATCGAGGAGACCGACGGCAAGCGGTCGTGGCGCTACCTGCTGTGGACCGACGGCGAGAAGCCGCGCCACTCCCAGGAGAGCTCGACCGTGCCGGCGTGGAGCTTCGAGGAGTGGCTCGAGGCGTACGCCGTCGACACGGTCGAGACCATCGGCCGCGACCTGGTGACCTTCGGGCCGGGCGAGACGCTCGAGGCCGGCGCGGGCACCACGATCCTCGAGCAGCGCCGCGACCCCGACCTGCCGGCGCCCTTCGCCCCCGCCTCGGCCCGCACCGCCGTGGCCCAGGTCGAGCGCGACGGGCTGACCTGGTTCGTGCTGGCCCGCGAGCTCGAGGGCGAGCGCGACTACGTCGCCACGCCGCTGTCGGCAGAGACCGGCGACGACCTCGACTCGTTCCTCGAGCTGGCCACCGAGCGCTACGCCGACCAGGGCGGCACGGGCATGCAGTGAGCCGCGACAGCGAGTTCAGCGCCTTCGTGGCCGCCCGGCGCACCCACCTGCGCCGGGTGGCCTACGCGTGCTGCGGCGACTGGCACCGCGCCGAGGACCTCGTGCAGACCTCGCTGGTCAAGCTGTACGTCGCCTGGCCGCGGCTGCACCGCGACGGGCGCGAGGAGGCCTACGCCCGGCGCATCATCGTGCGCGCCGACGTCGACGAGCGCCGGCGGCCCTGGCGCCGCGAGGTCCCGTCGTCGCGGGCCGGCGAGACGCTGCACGGGGCGGGCGAGCCGGCCGCCGAGACCGGCCCGGGCCTGGAGGAGCGCAGCGAGCTCTTCGCCGCCGTGCAGGCGTTGCCGGCGCAGCAGCGCAAGGTGGTCGTGCTGCGGCACTGGCTGGGCCTCTCGGTCGCCGAGACCGCCGAGGAGCTCGGCATCTCCGAGGGCACCGTCAAGAGCCACTCCTCGCGCGGGCTCGCCGCCCTGCAGCGCACCCTGACCACCTCCGACTGACCCGCGACCGGCCCGCGCGCGCTCCCGGGGCGCGCTCCCGGTCGGCGAAGCGGTGCCGGCGGGGGCCACGTCCTACGATGCGCCTCGCGCCGGACCTCGGCGTCCTGTGCTCCTGTCGAAAGGTCCGTCGTGCTCCGCCCTGCCCGCGCGCTCGTCGCCGCGCTCTCCCTGTCCCTGCTCGTGCTGGCTCCCGCCACGGCCTCCGCCGCGGGCACCACGACCGACCCGACCGAGCCTGCCGAGCCGACTGGGGACCCGATGGCCGGCGCCCCGGCGGTCGGCACCTGCTACCAGCTCACCTACGACGAGCTGATGGCCGTGTCCACTCCGGCCGAGCCCGTCGACTGCGGCACCCGCCACACCGCACAGGTCCTCGACGTGCGCACCTTCCCGGAGGGCCTCGACTGGGACAGCTCGCCGAAACGGCTCGACCGCACCGCGGTGAAGGCCTGCCAGGCGTCCTTCTCGGGGGTCGTCAAGGACGACCCGCTGCTGCGCGCGCGCACCGTGGTCCAGTTCGCCTACTTCTACCCCGACGCCGCCGAGCAGGAGGCCGGAGCCCGCTGGTTCCGCTGCGACATCACGCTGCGCGCCGGCGAGAAGATGCTGCCGCTGCCCGCGGAGCTGTCACGGGTGCAGCGCGCCGGACGCATCACCGACGCCCTGGGCCGGTGCCTGACCAAGAAGCTCGCCTACACCTCGTGCGCCAAGCCGCACCGCTACGAGCACTCCGGCGCCCTGCGGGTCACCGATGTCCGCGGACGCACCGCCCAGCGGCAGCTGTCCGAGGCGGCCGCACGCGGCTGCCCGCGACGTACCCGGGGCCGCGACTGGGCCTGGTCCGCGACGCCGGGGCCGAAGAAGCGCACGTACGTCGTCGTCTGCTACCAGCGGGGTTGAGCACCCGGCCGGCCGGCTGGAGTTCGCGCCGGGTCGGCGGGAAGTGGCGCCGGGTCGGCGGGAAGTGGCACCGGCTCGGCGGGGTGCCGGAGGGGTCGTGGCGTCACCTCCGCGGCAAAGGCGCGTTGTAGGAGCAACCCCGCCCACCGCGACCCGCCAGGAGATCGACGATGACCCGCCGACCC
>NZ_JBDYKJ010000012.1:0-84061 GCF_040012395.1 Nocardioides sp. 31GB23
TCTGTGACCACTCCACACGCCGCAAGCACCCGTTGGTCGAGCAGCGAGGGCCGAAGGCTCGAGCGACGCCGAGACCCCGCAAGCCCCCGGCGTACGGCGACCACGACGGTCACCGGGTCTCGGCGACGCTCCTCGCTGGCGCTCGTCGCTGCTCGACCGACGGGGGTCAGTCGGGGGGCTGCAGGACCAGCCGGTCCTCGGTGGCCGCCTCGACGGCGTCGTCGCTGAAGCGCCAGGGCAGCGTCTCGCCGGCGGCCCACAGGTCGGTCTGGTCGGTGTAGTGGGAGCTGGCGGGGTGCCCGGAGACGCCGGTGAGGTTGATCCAGCGCGAGGCGTCCCAGTCGCCGGGGCTGGTGACCAGGCGCATCGAGGGGGCCGCGGTGACGGCGTAGCCCTCGGCGGCGTCCCACGAGGTGGCGTCGACGATCGCGGAACCGCCGCCCACGCCCCAGTCGTCGCGGTTGAGCAGCGCCTCGACCGGGCCGATGCCCGACTCCCCCAGCGTGGCCGAGCGCAGGTCCAGGCGGTGCAGGTGGCCCCAGGTCCAGCTCTCGGCGTCGCGGGCCTGCCGGCGCACCAGCTCGTCGCGGGCCTCGGTCATGGCCCGGGCGAGGGTGTCGTCGCGGGTCTCGACCTCCTCGGTCACCACGTCGTCCCACCAGGGGTCGTCGGGCTCGTCGAGCAGGTCGGTGACCACGGCCATCCAGCGCTGCCCGCCGTCGGCGGCCAGGTCGGCGGGCAGCTCGTCGTCGAAGACGAGGTCGAGCAGGTTGGCCCACACCACGTTGTAGTACGCCGCCGCGGCGGAGTGCTCGCCCTCGGCGGGCTGGCTGAAGTCCCAGTCGCCGAGCAGCTCCTGCCCGTCGTCGGCGTACCCGCCGTCCAGCGGCACGTCGAGCAGGTGCGGCACGAGCACCGGGGCCATCGGGTTGCGCGTGTCGAGCTGCACCTCGAGCATGTCGTCGGCGTCGACCGGGCCGGCCGCGAGGCGCTCGGTCAGCAGGTCGCGGATGCGCTCTGAGCGCGCTCCGCGGTCCCAGTCGTCGGTGAGGAAGTAGGGGTAGCCCGGCCCCACGACCGCCTGGTTGGCGGTGACCACGAACCCCTCGTCGGGGTCGAGCACGCTGGGCAGCGCGTCGTACGGCACGACGCTGCCGGTCCAGTCGTTCTCGGGCAGCCAGCCGGCCGAGGGCACCGTGCCGTCGTTGCCCGACTTGCGGATCGGGATGCGCCCGGGCGCCTGGTAGCCGATGTGGCCCTCGGTGTCGGCGTAGACGAGGTTCTGGGCGGGCGCCTCGAAGTCGGCGGCCGCGGCACGGAAGGAGTCCCAGTCGGTGGCCAGGTTGAGCGCCAGGATCGCGTCGGCGGTGGTGCCTGGCTGCAGCGCGGTCCACTGCAGTGCCACGGCGGCCTCGCCGCCCTCGGGCACGATCGTGCCGAGCCTGCCGGAGGCGACGTCGGCGACCTCGGCCAGCTGCTCGGCGACGTCGGAGACCAGCGGGCCGTGGCTGCCGGTGCGCACCGTGATGCGCACGTCCTCGCCGCCCTGCACGCGGATCACCTCCTCGCGGATCCGCAGCGGGCGCAGCTCGCCGTCACGGAGCACGTCCTCGCCGCTGACCCGCTCGACGAAGAGGTCGGCGACGTCGGGGCCCAGGTTGGTGAAGCCCCAGGCGACGTCGGCGTTGTGGCCGATGATGACGCCGGGCACGCCGGAGAAGGTGAAGCCGCTGACGTCGAGCGGGCACTGCGGCCCGACGTCGCGGCAGTGCAGCCCCATCTGGGTCCACACCCCCGGCAGGCTGGTGCCCAGGTGCGGGTCGTTGGCCAGGAGCGGGTCGCCCGACTCGGTCAGCTCGCCGGAGACGACCCACGAGTTCGAGCCGATGCCCTCGCCGCGGCCCAGCCAGGCCGGCATCCGCTCCAGCCCGTCGCGCAGGTCGCGCAGGGCAGCGCGCTGGTCGGCCTCGAAGCCCGGACGCAGCGGCAGCCGGGTCTGGCCGCGCTCGGCGTCCTGCTCGTAGACCTGGTCGACCACGGCGCCCTGGGTGACGATCGGGGTCACCTCGTCGTAGGGGTAGGCGGGGAAGAGCCCCGCCGCCCGCTCGGTGCCCACGGCGTCGGCGCTGAGCACCCGGTCGATCTCGTCGCCCATGTTGCCGCGCAGGTCCCAGGCCATCGCCTTGAGCCAGGCCAGGGAGTCCACGGGCGTCCAGTCCTCGGGCTGGTAGTCCAGGCCGCCCAGGCGCAGCACCGTGTACTCGACGGAGATGCTGGAGGTGCCACGGTCGTCGAGGTAGGCGTTGACGCCGTCGGCGTAGGCCTCGAGGAAGGCGCGGGTGTCGGGGGTCAGCAGCGCGACCTCCTTCTCGGCCACGCGGCGCCAGCCCATCGTGCGCACGTAGGCGTCGCTCTCGACCGCCTCCTCGCCGAAGAGCTCGGCCAGCCGGCCGGCCGTCGCGTGGCGGCGCACGTCCATCTCGAAGAAGCGGTCCTGGGCGTGCACGTAGCCCTGCCCGCGGGCCAGGTCGCCCATCGTGTCGGCGTAGACCTGCGCGATGCCGTGCTCGTCGCGCAGCACCTCCACCTCGCCGTCGAGCCCCGCGATCTCGACGCTGCCGGCGGTCTGGGGCAGCGGACGGCGTACCAGCACGGTCGTGGTGGCCGTCGCCAGCACCAGCAGCAGCACCAGCCCGAGGGCGACGTACGCCGTCAGGCGCATCGGCAGCGGGAGCGAGCGGAACCCGCGCCAGGTGCCGACCACGAACGCCGCCACCGCCCCGGCCGGGCCGCCGGGCGCCGCGGGGCTGGGGCCGGTGGCCGGGTCGGGCTGCTGGGCGCTGGCGCTCGAGGTGGTGTCGGTCATGGTGGCGGCCATTCTGCCCTGACGTAGGATTAGCAGTCGGCGCAGCCGAGTGCCAGCGCCGCGTCACGATCGACCGTCACAGTTCCACGCGCCCACGGGCGCCACCCCTGCGGAGACACGATGCCGACCTACCAGTACGCCTGCACCGAGTGCGGCCACGCCTTCGAGCAGTTCCAGAGCTTCTCCGACGACGCGCTGACCACGTGTCCCGAGTGCGAGGGCCGGCTGCGCAAGCTCTTCAACGCCGTCGGCGTCGTCTTCAAGGGCTCCGGCTTCTACCGCACCGACAGCCGCAGCGAGTCGGGCTCCGGCAGCAACGGCTCGAGCGGCTCGTCGGCCCCGTCGACGTCCCCGAGCAAGGAGTCGACCTCGAGCAGCGGCTCGTCCGGCTCGACCTCGTCGGGGTCGGCGGGGTCGTCGAGCAGCACCTCGAGCAGCACCCCCGCCGCCTCCTCCTGAGCCGCGCCTGTCGGGGCTGTGGAGGAGCAGAGCGGCAGCGGCCCCGCACGGCCTAGCGTCGCCGGGTGCTCTCCGCCGACCCGCGCCACCCCGACCCGCCGCTGACCCGCCTGCGTCGCGCCGCCCTCAGCGTACGCCGCTCGCTGCTGGCCCGGCGCCGCCCACTCGCCGCCCTGCTCGGCGCGGTCGCGGTGCTGGCCGGGCTGCAGGCGGCCACCCAGCCTCCCCCGCCCGGCGTGGCGGTGCGGGTCGCCGCCCACGACCTGCCCGGCGGCGCGGTCATCGCGGCCGACGACCTGACGACGGTCGACTTCGCGCTCGACAGCGTGCCCTCCGACCTCGTGGCGGAGCCCGTCGGGGAGGTGCTGGCCTCGCCGCTGACCCGGGGCGAGCCGGTGAGCCGCGCGCGGCTGGTCGGGCCCGGGTTGGGCGAGCACGCCGGCGCGGGCGTGGTCGCGCTGCCGGTGCGCCTGCCCGACCCCGAGGCGGCCGCACTGCTGGCGGTGGGCGACCGCATCGACCTGGTGGCCACCGACCCCGCCGAGGGCGGCTCGGGCGTGGTCGCGCCCGGGGTCACGGTGCTCGCGCTGCCGGAGCCGTCGGTGACCGCGGGCAGCCCCGCGACCGGGCTCGGCGGGCGGGTGGTGGTGCTCGGCGTCGACCCGGCGGGCGTCCCCACGATCAGCGAGGCCGCGGCGAGGTCCTTCCTGTCCTACGCCTGGTCGCACTAGGGTCGAGGTGGCCCAGACGGGCTGCACGCACACAGAAAGGCTTCGTCAATGGGTGGGTTCAAGAGCTTCGTCCTGCGCGGCAACCTGGTCGACCTCGCGGTCGCCGTCATCATCGCCACATCGTTCGGTCTCGTGGTCACCACGTTCACCAACTGGCTCACCGCACAGCTCCCCGACAGCGCCAGCGACATCTTCACCAACGACGAGAACTCGTTCGGCGCCTTCATGAACGCGGTGATCTCGTTCCTGATGCTGGCCGCGATCGTCTACTTCCTCGTCGTGCTGCCCTACACCAAGGCCAAGGAGAAGTACTTCCCCAGCCCCGCGCCGGGCACGCCGGAGGACACCGTGCTGCTGCGCGAGATCCGCGACGCGCTCCTCGCCGGTCGGGACACCCCGACCGCCTGAGGCTCGCGCCGCTAGTCGCCGTGGTGCGGCGGCACCTGGGCCCGCAGCCAGGCGTCGCCGTCCCGGCGCTCGCGCTCGTCGTCGGAGCGCTCGTCGCTGGTCGTCTCGGGCAGCGCGTCGCCGAAGACCTCGGCCAGCCGCTTGCGGCGCTCCCAGGCGCTCTCGCGCTCCGGCGCGCTCACGTGCACAGCCCCGCGGCCTCGAGCGCCTCGTCGCTCGCCAGCCCGTTCCCGCCGCCGTTCCCGCCGCCGGAGCCACCCGAGTCGCCCGAGTCGCCCGAGGAGGAGCCGGGCACCTTGCCGGCACTGATGACGTCGCTGCGCAGCTTCTTGGTCAGCGGCTCGTCCTCGGCCAGGGCGTTCCAGACCCCGGCGGCGTCCTCGGTCCACACCAGCTTGTTGGGGTCCTGGGGGTCGACGGTGTTGGGGATGGTCATGAACTGGACCTTGTCGGCCCCGATGCCGCGGAACTCGTAGCCGAGCCGGGCGATCCTCACCAGGTTGCCGAGCCCCTCGTCGAGGGTCAGCGACTCGGTGGCGGCCTCGAGGAAGGCCAGCAGCCGGTCGGGACGGGCCAGGGTGTCGGAGGAGAGCACGGTGCTGGCCATCGAGGCGATGAACGCCTGCTGGCGCTTCATCCGGCCGATGTCGGAGCCGCCCGAGAGCGCGTAGCGCTCGCGCACGTAGTTCAGCGCCTGGATGCCCTCGAGCTTGCGGGTGCCGGCCTCGAGGTAGATGCCGTGCGCACGGTCGTCGATGGTCTCGGGGATGCACACCTCGACGCCGCCGACGGCGTCGACCATCCCCTGGAAGCCCTCGAAGTCGACGACGACGAAGTGGTCGAGGCGGATGCCGCTGAGCTCCTCGAACTGCTGGATGGTGCAGGCGGGCCCGGCGAGCTGGAAGGCCTCGTTCCACATCGTGTAGGACTCGGCCGGGATCTCGGTGCCGTCCTCGGTGCGGCAGGTGGGCCGGTCGACCATCGAGTCGCGCGGGATGCTGACGCCGTACGCGCGCTCCCGGTCGGCCGAGAGGTGCAGCAGCAGCGTGGTGTCGGAGCGCTCGCCCCCGCCGGTGAGCCCGTCGATGTTGTTGCCCTCGCCGTCGCGGCTGTCGGAACCCATCACGAGCACGTTGAGCGGCTCCTGCGGCCCGGCGACCTCGACCTTGTCGGGGCGCTCGCCGACCAGCTGGTCCTCGATGTCGAGGACGGTGAGGTTGTCGCTGTAGTGCCGGTAGAGGTAGGTCACCGAGAGCCCGGAGACCATGCCCAGGACGACCAGGGTGGCGACCAGCACCCGGCCCACGGTGTGCGAGCGGCGTGGCTTGGCCCGCCGGCGACCGGCGCGGGCACCGGCGGCGACGGGGGTCGCCACCTCGGCGTGCGGCGTCGGGTCGGGGTCGGTCACGCCTCGATTGTGCGGCGCGCCCCATCGCTGGTCCAACTCCGCTCAGCGACCTCTCAGGCTCGCGCGAGACGTCAGCGGTAGAGGCGCACCGTGGCCTGCAGCGGCCGGTGGTCGGAGCGGAAGCCGCCGAGGCTGCGGTGGGCGGCCAGCTGGGCCCGACCCTCGTCGACGGTGCGCTGGGCCAGGAACACGTAGTCGACCCACCGGCCGGCCAGGGTGGGCTTCACACCGGCCAGGCCGAGCGCCTCGTACGAGGACACCGCGCGGCCCTCGAACTCGCGGGTGATCCCGCCCCGGGGCCGGGCGTCCCGGTCGTCGGCGTGGTCGAAGTTGTAGTCGCCGGTGCCGACCACCACGTCGCCGGACCAGGTGTCCCACCGCTCGGCCAGCCAGGCGAGGTGGGTCTTGGCGTAGCGGGCGTTGATGTTGCGGCGGAAGCGCTGGCCGGTCTCGATGAAGTGGTTGACGTGGGTGTTGACCACGCGCACGGTGAGACCGCTCTCGCGGTGGCGCAGCAGCACCGTGGTCACCCAGCGCGCCGCGAAGGGTCGCTGGGTGGCGCGCGGACCGGCCCCCGGGTGCATCGGCCAGGCGTCGCGCGAGACGAGCGCGAACCGGTCGCTGCGCCACGAGATCGCGTCGCCCTGGCTGCCCTTGGCCTGGTCGAAGTACGCCGTGCGCCACCCCTGGGCGCGGTAGCGCGGGTGCAGCGCCACGAAGTGCTCGGTGTGCGCCTCCTGCCAGGCCACGACGTCGACGCCGCCCCGGGCGAAGATGCGGCTCATGTCGTGCTCGGTGTCAGCCCGGTCGAGGTCGTGGAAGACGTTCTGCGAGACGACCCGGATGGTCGCGGCGAGCTCGTGCCCCTCCAGCCGCGCCACCCGCTGGCGCCCCTCGGGCTCCGGCTCCGCCTTGCCCGCCGGCACCAGTCCCGCCACGGACACGCCGACGACCGCACCCACCAGCACCACCGCAGCGACCACGGCAGCCAGCACGGCCCACGGCCGCCCCGAGGCCGCTGGGGCTCCTTCTCGCTCGCTCACCTGACCATCATCGCCCATCTCTTTACCTGCGGCACGGCCGCCCGGTGCCCGCCCTGCTTTCGTGCCAGGCACGCGGTGCTGCCAAAATAGCGGCGCAGCCCCAGTAGCTCAGCGGATAGAGCAGCCGCCTCCTAAGCGAAAGGTCGCAGGTTCGACTCCTGCCTGGGGCACCCACTTCTTCGTGACGCGTGGCCTCACAGGTCGAGGTGCAGCTGCGCGTCGGGCTCCTCGGCGCGGGCCGCCAGCGCCTCCCCGGGCACGCTGACCCCCGGACCGTCGGGCAGGGGGCCCTCCAGCAGCCCGTGGCGAACGGCGGCGGCGTGCAGGTCGGCGCGGAAGGCGTCGAGGTCGGCCAGGGCGTAGAGCCCGTCGATGCGGTGCTGCTCGAGCAGGGCGTGCATCCGCCGGAAGTCGCCCTGGCGGCTGAGCCAGCCGATCCCGTCGACGACGGCCAGCACGTACTGGTGGGCGAAGGAGACGCTCGCCATGTCCATCACCTCGGTCACGGCCGCGGTGAGCTTGGAGCCGGTGGAGTCGAAGCCCTTGCAGGCCACCGCGATCAGCGCGCCGTCGAAGCCCGGCACCGCCAGGTCGGCCGGCCCCGTCTCGCCGTTGCGGCCCACGAAGCGCCCGCGCATCTCGTAGGGCAGGCCCAGGTCGCGCACCACCTGCTCGACGGCGTCCTCGATCATCTTCCCCGCGACCCCGGCCCTGCTGGCGGTCTGACGGCTGGTGCCGCGCGCGGCCAGCACGTCGCCGAAGGTGTAGGTGCGGTGCCGCTGGGCCTCGAGGGCCTCCAGCAGGCCGAGCTCCTCGTCGAGCCACACCACGACCCCGCGGGCGTCGGCGGCGACCGCCTTGACCCACGAGGTGGTGCCGAACGCGACCCGCAGCAGGTTCTTCAGCTTCTCCTGCGACAGCCCCACGGCCAGGCCCAGGGCGTAGACGTCGGCCGGGCGGGCGCGCACCCAGCGGGTCAGCGACTCGACCGAGACCTCGTCGAGCTCGCTCAGGCTCGCGCCGGCGGCCACGATCGCGTCGGCCTGCTCGGAGGCCTCGTCGACCGCGACGTGGGTGGTCAGGCGCCGCAGCCGGGTCAGGTAGGCCTGCATCGCCTCCGTGTCGGCGGCGCTCATCGGGCGAGGAAGAGGTACTCGTCGACCGAGCGGCGTACGGCGGAGCGGTGGGTGCCGTAGTGGTAGGTGTGGGGCACCCGGCGCACCTCCACCTCGTCCTTGACCTCGCGCAGCAGCCGCACCAGCGTCTCGAGGTCGGGCAGCGCGTTGGAGGAGTAGGAGAGCACCAGCGGCGAGTCGTGGAACTGCTTGAACACCTCGCGGAAGGCCTCCTCGATGGTGCGCCGCGAGGAGTACTTGGTGACCCGCTTGGGCAGCTTGCGGCTCTTGGTGTCCCACATGATCGTGTCGCCCACCCAGTAGCGCGAGAGCCCCTCGAGGAAGTGGAAGCGCTTGGTGTAGTCGTTGTCGTCGGCCGGCGGCGCGTACGGGGGGTCGAGGTAGACCAGGTCGTGGCGGCGCTGCGGCAGCTCGCCGACCTCCAGCGAGGAGACCGTGCACTCGCGCGGCCCGGCGAAGACGGCCGCGTTGTAGTCGGCGACCCGCTCGACGAAGTGCTCGCGCAGGCTCAGCCGCAGGTCGCGGCGCCCGTCGTCGTAGCGGCTCAGGTCACCGGTGAGCGTGAAGACCCCGCGGGGCTGCTTGCGCGCCGCGGCCAGGCACAGCGCGGCGATCGCCACCGCGCGGCCCCCGCCGCTCATCGTGTCGATGTGGCTCCACGCCGAGTCGAGGAAGGCCAGGTCGTCGGGGGTGAAGTAGACGCCGGTGAAGGTGCGGCGCACGAAGTCGCGCTCGTCGGCGGCCGGGCCCAGGATGCGCTCGACGTCGTCGCCCGAGAGCACCGTGTCGTGGTTGACCACACCGGCGCTGGCCACCACGCCGGGGAAGCCCAGGTAGTCGTTGCTGTGCACCGACCAGCCCTGGTGCTTGAGCAGGTAGGACACCACGCCCGAGCCGCTGAAGGCGTCGAGCGCCGAGCCGGGCCCCGCCGCGGGCGCGACGTCGGCGAAGGCCTGGGCCAGGTGCGGCAGCAGCTTGTGCTTCGAGCCCATCCAGCGCACCCGCGGGAAGATCGCCGCCCGGGCCGCCGCGTCGGAGGCCGCCGGCGTGGTGAGCGGGGCGGTGGGCAGGCGGGGAGGCACGAGGACCATCTTGCCGCAGCGCACCGACAGTCCCCGCCAGCCGCGCCCCGCGCGGCCGCTCAGCCCTCGCGCTGGCCCTCGACCGTCTCGAAGCGGATGCCGGCGGCCATCAGCCGGGCGGTGAGGTTCTCCCCCATCGCCTGGGCCGTGGTCACGCAGCCGGCGGTGGTCGGGTTGTCGTCGTGGAGCAGGCACAGCGCCGACTCCGCGAGCATCTTGGAGGTCTCGCCGTAGCCGGGGTCGCCGCCGGAGACGCGCGTGTGGATGGTGCGACCGTCGCCCTCGCCGACGAAGTCGACGGTGAACCAGCTCTTCTCCCGGCGCGCCGCCGAGGGGCCCTCGCCCTGCTTGATGCGGCTCTTGAGCAGGTTGCGCACGGGCGGCACCTGCGCGGCCACACCGATCCCGACCAGGCCGGCCATCCCGCCCACCGCGTAGCGCAGCGTCCTGGTGCCGATGTAGTGGGAGTAGCGGAAGTCGGGGCCGTAGGAGTCGAGTGCTGCGCCGCTGCGCGCGACCACCATCGGGTCGAGGGTGGGCAGCGGCAGCAGGTAGTAGCCCAGCTCGCCGTCGCGGTGCGGCTTGCCGGCGACCGGGCGGCTGCGCCGGCCCTCGGGGCGCTTCTCGACCTCGCGGCGCTGCTTGGCGGCCTCACGGGTCTGCTTCATCCGCGAGGTCGCCCCCATCGCGGAGTGGAAGGTGCCGCCGGAGAAGGTGCCCGAGGCGCGCACCACGCCACGCACCGTGACCGGGCCGGTGGCCTGCAGCTGCTGGACGGTGTACCAGGCCCCCAGGTCGTGGGGGATCGAGTCGAAGCCGCAGGCGTGCACGATGCGCGCGCCGGTGCGCTCGGCGGCCTCGTGGTGGGCCAGGTACATCCGGTCGACGAACTCGGGCTCGCCGGTGAGGTCGACGTAGTCGGTGCCCGCGGCGGCGCAGGCGGCCACCAGCGGCTCGCCGTGCTCGAGGTAGGGCCCGACGGTGGTGATCACGACGCGGGTGCTGCCGGCCAGCGCGGCCAGCGACGCGGCGTCGCCGGAGTCGGCGGTCACCAGCGGCAGCTCGCCCAGCGCCGGGTCGATGGCGGCCAGGTCGGCGCGCACCCCCGCCAGCTTCTCCGGGTTGCGTCCGGCCAGCGCCCAGCGCAGGCCGGCGGGGGCGTTGCGCGCCAGGTACTCCGCGGTCAGCCGACCGGTGAAACCGGTGGCGCCGAGCAGCACCAGGTCGTGCTCGCGCTCGGAGCGGGAGGCGGGATCAGGGGTGGCAGCCATGTCCCCATCGAACCAGCACGGCCCTCCTCGCGGCAGCACCGGTCCACGTGGCGGCGACGTACTCTCGTGGGCATGTGCCGCAACATCCGCCAGCTCCACAACTTCGAGCCGCCGGCGAGCACCGACGAGGTCGAGGCCGCGGCGCTGCAGTACGTGCGCAAGGTCAGCGGGTCCACCAAACCGTCCCAGGCCAACCAGGCCGCCTTCGACCGGGCCGTGGCCGAGGTCGCCGAGGCCACCCGGCACCTGCTCGACGCCCTGGTCACCACCGCACCGCCCAAGGACCGCGAGGTCGAGGCCGCCAAGGCACGGGCCCGGGCCGCGGAGCGGTACGCCCGGTGAACGACGCGCTCGGGCTGCTGGCCGGCCGGCCGCTGGTGGTGCTCACCGGCGCCGGGCTGTCGACCGACTCGGGCATCCCCGACTACCGCGGCCCGGGCGCCCCGCGGCGCACCCCGATGACCTACCAGGAGTTCGTCTCCGGGCCCGGCCCGCGGCGTCGCTACTGGGCCCGCAGCCACCTGGGCTGGGGCCGGATGCGCCACGCCGAGCCCAACCCCGGCCACCTCGCGGTCGCCCGGCTGGGCGCCGACCTGGTGATCACCCAGAACGTCGACGGCCTCCACGAGCGCGTCGGCACCCTGGGCCTGGTCGCCCTGCACGGCCGGATCGCCGACGTGGTGTGCCTCTCGTGCCGCGCCACCAGCTCACGCGCCGACCTGCACCAGCGCCTGACCGCACTCAACCCCGGCTTCGCCGAGCAGCACGCCGACGTGGCCAGCAACCCCGACGGCGACGTGGCCCTCGAGGAGACCGACGGCTTCGTCGTGCCCGACTGCGAGTGCGGTGGGCTGCTCAAGCCCGACGTGGTCTTCTTCGGCGAGAACGTGCCGCCGGCGCGGGTGGCGCGCTGCTACGAGGCCGTCGAGGCGCTCGGGCCGAGCGGCGGCGCGCTCCTGGTCGCCGGCTCCAGCCTGACGGTGATGAGCGGGCTGCGCTTCGTCAAGCGGGCCGCCAAGGCCGGCACCCCCGTGGTCGTCCTCAACCGGGGCGCGACCAGGGGCGACGACCTGGCCACCCGCACGGTGCACGCCGGCTGCAGCGAGTTCCTCACCGCCCTGGCCGACCTGCGTGCCGAGGCGGTCCCGGCCTAGAGCCTGCGCACGAAGATGTGGTCGGCGGCCTCGGGCACGATCTCGGCGCTCTCGCCGGCCGCGCCGACCAGCACCCCGGCCTCGGTGGCCACGATCGTCACGGTCTTGTCGGGCAGCGCGCCGACGCGGCGCAGCGCGCTCATCAGCTGCTCGTCCTTCTGCATCTCCTCCGAGATGCGGCGCACCAGCACCCGGCCCTCCTCGGGGCTGGCGGCGCTGGTCAGCGACTCGACGCCGCTCATGAAGGTCTCAGCGGTGCTGGTCTGGCCGAGCTCGTCGAGGCCCGGGATCGGGTTGCCGTACGGCGACTCGGTGGGGTGGTCGAGCAACTCGAGCAGGCGGCGCTCGACGGTCTCGGACATCACGTGCTCCCAGCGGCACGCCTCCTCGTGCACCAGCTCCCACTCCAGGCCGATGACGTCGATCAGCAGGCGCTCGGCCAGGCGGTGCTTGCGCATCACCCGGGTCGCCAGCCGCAGCCCGTCCTCGGTCAGCTCGAGGTGGCGGTCGCCCTCGACGGTGAGCAGCCCGTCGCGCTCCATGCGCGCCACCGTCTGCGACACCGTCGGCCCGCTCTGGTGCAGCCGCTCGGCGATCCGGGCGCGCAGGGGCACGATCCCCTCCTCCACGAGCTCGTAGATCGTGCGGAGGTACATCTCGGTGGTGTCGATCAGGTCGCTCACCCGACCATTGTCCACCACGGGGTCCACACCCCCGCCCCGCGGGCCGCGACCGCTCGGGTGTGCTGGCCCCACCGCCGCGCTGGCAGGCTCGTGGCGTGGTCAGCGTGATGTGGTTCCGCCGCGACCTGCGGCTCTCCGACAACCCAGCGCTCGTCGAGGCAGGCGCCGACGGGGAGGTGCTGCCGCTCTTCGTGCTCGACCCCCGCCTGTGGGGTCCGGCCGGTCCGAGCCGGCAGGCCTACCTGGCGGGCTCGCTGCGCTCGCTCGACGCCACGCTGCGCCAGCGACGGGGCACGCTGTCGGTGGTGCGCGGCGACCCGGTGCGCCGCGTGGTGCTGGCCGCCCGGGCGGTCGGCGCCGAGCGGGTGCACGTCAGCGCCGACTTCGGCCCCTACGGGCGCGAGCGCGACGAGGCCGTCGAGCAGGCCCTCGCCGAGGCCGGCATCGAGCTGGTGCGCACCGGGTCGCCGTACGCCGTCGACCCCGGGCGGGTGCGCAACGGCTCGGGCGAGCCCTACAAGGTCTTCACCCCGTTCTCGCGGGCCTGGAACGACGTGGGCTGGGACGCGCCCGCCGACGCCCCGACCGGGGTCTCGTGGCTGCGGCTGGACGAGGGCACCACGGAGATCCCGGAGCCGCGCGTCCCCGCGGGCCTCGACCTGCCCGAGCCCGGGGAGGCCTCGGCCCAGCGGCAGTGGGCGGAGTTCCTCGACCGCGTCGACGACTACGACACCGACCGCGACCGGCCCGACCGCGACGGCACCAGCCGGATGTCGGTGCACCTGAAGTACGGCGAGGTGCACCCGCGCACGCTGCTGGCCGACCTGGGCGCGAAGCGGAGCAGGGGCGCGCAGACCTACCGCACCGAGCTGGCGTGGCGCGAGTTCTACGCCGACGTGCTCTACCGGCGACCCGACTCGGCCCGCGACTACTACAAGCCCGAGTTCTCGCGCATGGACTACGACCGCCCCGGCGACCAGCTCACCGCCTGGCAGGAGGGGCGCACCGGCTTCCCGGTCGTCGACGCCGGCATGCGCCAGCTGCGCGCGACCGGCTGGATGCACAACCGGCTGCGGATGATCGTGGCCAGCTTCCTGGTCAAGGACCTGCACGTGGAGTGGCAGCACGGCGCCCGGCACTTCCTGCACTGGCTCGTCGACGGCGACCTGGCCAGCAACAACCACGGCTGGCAGTGGACGGCCGGCAGCGGCACCGACGCCTCGCCGTTCTTCCGGGTCTTCAACCCCACCACGCAGGGCCGGCGCTTCGACCCCGACGGCGCCTACGTGCGCCGCTGGGTCAGCGAGCTCGCCGACCCCGACCAGGTGCCCGACCCGCACGAGCCAGACGCCGACACCCGCGACCTGGTCGGCTACCCGGCGCCGATGCTCGACCACAAGGAGGAGCGCCAGGAGGCCCTCGACAGGTACGAGAGGATCAAGGGATGAACCCCTCCTCCTCGACCCTCGAGGCCCTCGTGGTCCCCGCCCGCTTCAACGGCCCCGCCGGCTCCGGCAACGGCGGCTGGTCGGCGGGTGCCCTGGCGGCGTACGTCGACGCCGACGGCGGGGCGGTCGAGGTGACGCTGCGCCAGCCGCCGCCGCTCGACACCCCCATGGAGGTCGTCGAGGACGACGGCGTCGTGACCGCGCTGCACGAGGGCGCGCCGGCCCTGGTGGCCCGCCGGGCCACGCTCGCGCCCGAGGGTGTGGCCGCGGTGTCGACGGCGCTCGCCCGCGAGGCCGCGACCCGCTACCCGGGGCTCGAGCAGCACCCCTTCCCGACCTGCTTCAGCTGCGGCACCGCCCGCGAGCCGGGCGACGGCCTGCGGATCTTCCCGGGGCGCGTCGACGACCTCGACGGGCGCCCGCGGGTGGCCGCGCCCTGGGTGGCCGGGGAGGCCGACCTGCGCGTGGTCTGGGCGGCGCTCGACTGCGCCGGCGCCTGGGCGGCCGACATGGAGGACCGGATGATGGTGCTGGGCCGGATGACCGCCGAGGTGCTGCGCACCCCGGTGGCCGGCGAGGAGCACGTGGTGGTCGGCCTGGCGCGCGGCAGCGAGGGCCGCAAGCACCGCACCGCGACGACCGTCGTGGACCCGCGCGGAGCGGTGGTCGGGCGCGCCGAGCAGGTGTGGATCGAGGTCTCCCCCGACGCGTTCGCCTGAGCGTGCCCGGGCCGGGAGCGTGTGGAACACTGGAGGACATGGCTTTGAACGATCCAAACCAGGGCGCCGGCGCCGAGTGGTGGCGCCACGCCGTCATCTACCAGGTCTACCCGCGCTCCTTCGCCGACGCCGACGGTGACGGCGTGGGCGACCTGCCCGGCATCACCGCCCGGCTGCCCTACCTGCGCGACCTGGGCGTCGACGCGGTGTGGATCTCGCCGTTCTACCGCTCCCCGCAGAAGGACCACGGGTACGACGTCAGCGACTACTGCGACATCGACCCGCTCTTCGGCACCCTCGAGGACGCCGACACGCTCGTGGCGACCGCCCACGAGCTGGGCCTCAAGATCATCGCCGACCTGGTGCCCAACCACTCCTCCGACCAGCACGTGTGGTTCCAGGCCGCGCTGGCCGCCGAGCCCGGCAGCCCCGAGCGCGCGCGCTACCTCTTCCGCGACGGCCGCGGCCCGCAGGGCCAGGAGCCGCCCAACAACTGGCAGTCGGTCTTCGGCGGCGCCGCGTGGACCCGGGTGGCCGAGCACCCGGACGGGCGCGACGACGACCCGCAGTGGTATCTGCACCTCTTCGACTCCACCCAGCCCGACTTCGACTGGCGCAACCCCGAGGTCGGCGACATGTTCGTCGACGTGCTGCGCTTCTGGCTCGACCGCGGGGTCGACGGCTTCCGCGTCGACGTGGCGCACGGCCTGCTCAAGGAGGAGTCGCTGCGCGACCAGGTGGTCGCCGAGGGCGAGCAGCCCGACAGCGCGGCGCCGATCAACGAGGAGCGCTCGATGGTCGAGCGCACCCTGCGCGACGAGCCGATGTGGGACCAGCCCGAGGTGCACGACGTCTACCGGCGCTGGCACGACGTGCTCGCCGAGTACGACGGCGACCGGATGCTGGTGGCCGAGGCCTGGACCCAGACCCCCGAGTCGATGGCGCAGTTCGTGCGCGACGACGAGATGAGCCAGGCCTTCAACTTCTCCTGGCTGCTGGCCCCGTGGTCGGCCGAGGCGTTCGAGGGGGTCATCACCGGCACCTTCACCGCGCTCGCCGACGTGCAGGCCAGCCCGACGTGGGTGCTGAGCAACCACGACGTCGTACGCCACGTGACCCGCTACGGCGGGGGCGCGCAGGGCCTGGCCCGGGCGCGCGCCGCCACGCTGACGATGCTGGCGCTGCCCGGCTCGTCGTACGTCTACCAGGGCGAGGAGCTGGGGCTCGAGCAGGTCGACGTGGCCCCCGAGCACCGCCAGGACCCGTCCTACCTGCGCACCGGCGAGGTCGGCCGCGACGGCTGCCGGGTGCCGATGCCGTGGTCGGGCGAGAAGCCGCCGTTCGGCTTCGGGCCCGGCGAGGGCCAGCCGTGGATTCCCCAGCCCGAGGGCTGGGCCGACGTGACCGTCGACGCCCAGCGGGTCGACCCCGACTCGACGCTGGCGTTCTACCAGCGCGCGCTCGCGGCGCGCCGGGCGCTGAGCAGCGCCGCCGGCGAGGTCGAGATGCTCGACCTGGGCCGCGACGTGCTGGCCTTCCGGCGCGGGCCGGTGACCGTGGTGCTCAACTGCGGCTCCACCCCGGTCAGCCGCCCCCAGGGCGAGGTCGTGGCCAGCAGCGGGCCGGTCTCCGACCTGCTGCCCGGCGACACCGCGGTCTGGGTGCGCTCCTGACGCTGCCCGGCGGGGCCCTCAGCTGCGGTTGAGGGCCTCGTTGTAGCGGCCCAGCACGCGGGCGAAGTCCTCGAGCTCCTCGGCGTCCCAGTCGTCGAGCCGCTCGTCGAGCCAGCGCCGCCGGTGCTCGGCGACCGCGGTCAGCCGCTCGACGGCCGACGCGGTGGCCGAGATGAGCGAGGCGCGGCCGTCGTCGGGATCCTGGGTGCGCTCGACGAGGCCGAGGTCGACGAGGTGGGCGACCTGGCGGCTGATGGCGCCCTTGTCGATGTTGAACATCTCGGCCGCGACCGAGGCCCGCATCGGGCCGTGCTGGCCCAGGTAGGCCAGCATCAGGTACGACGCCGGCTGCAGATCGGGGTGCACGGCGTGGGCACGCTCCCCGATCACCCGCTTCACGCGGCGGATCATCACGCCCACCTCTTGCTCCAGGCGCATGAGGGACTCTGCTCGTGAGGCGGTCATCGTGGCGGCAGCGTAGCCGCCGCCCGGGTGTCGACGCCCTCGGCGTCCTCGACCAGGTCGGCGGTGGCCTCGGGCGCGGAGTCGGCGGGCGCGACCGGGACCATGTCGTGGGTGGTGCGCAGCGGCACCTCGCGGATGGCCACGACGCAGACCAGGGCCAGCAGCGCCAGCGGGGTGGCGACCAGGAAGATGTGGCCGAAGGACTCGCCGAAGGCCTGCTCGAAGACCGCGCGCACGGGGGCCGGCAGGGTGGCGAGGTCGGGGATCTCGTGGCTGCTGTGCCCGGTCTCCTCGATGCCGAGGTCGCTCAGCCCGGCGGTGACCTTGGTGGCGACCTGGGTGCTCAGCAGCGCACCGAGCACGGAGACGCCCACCGAGCCGCCCAGGGAGCGGAAGAACGCGACGACCGAGCTGGCCGCGCCGAGCTGGCTCAGCGGCACGCTGTTCTGCACCGCCAGCACCAGGTTCTGCATGGTGGCGCCCAGGCCGACGCCCAGGACCGCCATGAAGAGGCCGACCACGCGCAGGTCGGTGGTCTCGTCGATGGTGCCGAGCAGGGCCAGGCCGGCCACGGTCAGGGCCATGCCCGAGACCAGCCAGCGCTTCCACCGCCCGGTGGTGGTGATCCGCCTGCCCGAGACGATGCTCGAGACCAGCAGCCCACCGACCATGCAGATCGACATCAGGCCCGCGTGGGTCGGGCTCATGCCGCGGGCGGTCTGGAAGTACTGCGACAGGTAGACGGTGGAGCCGAACATGGCCACGCCGATCAGCACCGAGGCCGTGGTGGCCAGGGCGATGGTGCGGTCGCGGAAGAGGCCCAGCGGCACCACCGGCTCGACGGCCACGCGGGCCTCGACGTACACCGCGGCGGCCACGACCACGAGGCCGGCGACGACGAGCAGTGCCGAGACGGGCGAGACCCAGTCGAACTGGTTGCCGGCCAGGCTGACCCACACCAGCAGCAGGCTGACGCCGGCGACGATGAGCGTGGCGCCGGTGTAGTCGATGTGCACCTCGCGCTTGACGACCGGCAGGCGCAGGGTCTTCTGCAGCAGCACGAAGGCCACCACGGCGAAGGGCAGGCCGACGAAGAAGGTGCCCCGCCAGCCGAGCGGGGAGTCGACGATCAGGCCGCCGATGAGCGGGCCCGAGACCGTGGCGAGGGCGAAGGTGGCGCCGATGTAGCCGGAGTAGCGCCCGCGCTCGCGCGGCGTGATCATGCTGGCGATCACGACCTGCACCAGGGCGGTCAGCCCGCCGACACCGAGGCCCTGCACGACGCGCGCGCCGATGAGCACCTCCATGCTGGGCGCGAGCGCCGCGATGAGCGAGCCGATCGCGAAGATCACCAGCGCCAGCTGCACGAGCATCTTCTTGCTGAAGAGGTCGGAGAGCTTGCCCCACACCGGCGTGGTGGCAGTCATGGCCAACAGGGTGGCCACCACGACCCAGGTGTAGCCGGTCTGGGTGCCGTCGAGGTCGGCCACGATGCGCGGCAGCGCGTTGGTGACCACGGTGCTCGAGAGCATGGCCACGAACATCGCCAGCAGCAGTCCGCTCAGCGCCTCGAGCACCTGGCGGTGCGTCATGGCCACCTCGGACTCCGCCGGGGCGGCTGCGGTGTCGCCGGGGCTGCCGGTCGGGTGGGGGGCCTGGGTCACGGACTCTCGATTCACGCTGGGACTAACGGTTGACTTGCGCAACCTTATTCCCGGAGCCCTCCCCGAGCAACCCGCGAACGGGTCCGGACATGCAGCGACCCGCAGGCGTGACCCTCGAGACGAGGGCCGTGCCCGGCGGACGGAGCCGGGCCACCTGCGGGTCGGGCAGCTGCTTGGGATTCGCCAGCAGCGTCAGGGGCACTCCTGCCCCGTCGTCCTGCTGGGGCTGCTAGCGGGCAGCCACCTCACGCGTCCTGGAAGAACTCATTCTCCGGACCACCTCCTTTCCCGTGTGCGAAAAACCGTACGCCGGGCCTCGGGGCGGGACAAGAGGTTTTCTCACCACGTGCGGGCGCCGTGACCGGCTGGTCGCGGGCGGGGCAGCCGCCTGCGCGAGGACGAGTCATCGGCGACGGCGGCTGGTACTTCCACATCGCCGACATGGCGACCCTCCCCGAGCACCAGGGCCGGGGACTGGGGCACCGCCTCTACGAATCGATGGGCTTCGAGAAGACGGCACCCGAGTCGCTGGGCATGCGCCGAGCACCCTGATCAGGCGGCGGGGTCGAGGACGAGCTGGATGTCGGGTCGGTAGATCTCGAAGGTGCTGGTGGGTCGTCGCGGTGGCGGCGGCGGGGCCCCTGCTTGTTGGCCGAGGGGTCGGGTGCCGGTGTGGTCGACGAGGTAGGTGGCGCCGTGGGGGTCCCGCCACAGGTGGATGCCGGGGAAGGGTTGTCGGACCTGCCACTGCCCGTGGGTCTTGAGGCGGTGGTGGCTGGTGGTCAGCGGACCGTAGTTCCCGATCTTGCTGGGACCGCCCCGGCCGTGGGGGTCGGTGTGGTCGACCTGCAGGTGCTCGCTGGTGCAGGAGCCGTAGGGGAAGGTGTCGGCCGGGGAGAGCAGGCGCACGGCTCGGCGGTGGCGGGCGGGGATCTCGTAGGCGTCGACGGGGGCCTGGTGGGCCAGGTCGAGGACGGGGCGGATGGTGAAGCGGGCGTGGGGGCCGAGGGTGTCGCGGACCCAGGCGCGGGTGACGGGGCCGTGGCCCTCGAGGCGAGCGACCGGCTCGAGGGGGTGGCCGTGCTCGTCGAGCTCGACCTGGTCGCGGCCGTCGAGGTGGACCACCAGGTCGACCCGCGGCCCCGTGTCCGCAGCGCCGGGCTCGGTGGTGCCGGTGGTGAGCTGGAGGGCGGCCAGGACGCGGCGGTCGTCGATGGTGACGCTGCGTTCGTCGGTGCGGGCCGTCGTCCTCGCGCAGGGCGCCGGGCTCGTCGGGCAGTGCCGCCTGGAGCGTCGTGGCGTGCGCGGTGACGGCGCGGTCGATGCGGGTGATGGTGGCGACGTCGGCGCGGATGAGGAAGGAGGCCACGCCGTGCTCGGGTCGCCCGATGATCTTGGCGAAGCGGGCCTTCTTGGCGCGCTCTTCCTTCTCGCGGGCGATCGCGGGGGCGGCGGAGGCGACCTTGCCGGCCACGAGCGCCTCGAAGCGGGTCCAGGGGATGCGCCCGTCGGCCGACTCGGCGACCTCGGCGTCGACGTGGGCGGCCTCGGCGCGGGAGAGCTCGCGGGTCTTGGTGACCACGTGGCGGGCGTAGGAGGCCCGGACCTCGAGGGCCTGCACGCGCGCCCACAGCGCGGGGTGGCGGTGGTGGAGGTCCTGGGCGTCGCCGATCAGGCGGGCCGCGGCCCAGGTGGTGAGCCCGATGCGGGCGCCGAGCTCGGCGGCGGCGAACTCGGTGACCTCCGCGACCCCCTCGCCGCCGTAGCGGCGGGCCTGCTCGCGCCCGGGCCGGCGCCGCTGCTGGGGGTCGAGCCGCTCCGCGGAGTGCATCACCGCCCAGTGCTGGGCGAGGACCAGCAGCTCCACCTCGGCCTCGCGGACGGAGCGCGCGCAGGCTGAGGCCCGGTCGAGGACCTCGGCCTCGCTCAGGTCGTCCAGCGGCGTCTGCATACCCCCGACTTTACTCGAGCTGGTGTTCTAGTCAGGGGTGATCGGTCCTTGTGGATGGCCACCAGGAGCCACCGACGGCCCACTGCGGACCGACGACGGACGCCGGGACCTCCTCCCCCTCAACGCAGGTCGCGCCGCACCACGAGGCGCGGCATCCGGCTGGCCACGGCGGCCGTCGTGCCGACGACCTCGAAGCCCACCTTCTCGAACATCGCCCGGGTGCCGACGAAGGCCATCGTCAGGTCCATCTGCTCCCCCACCGGGTCGACCGGGTAGGCCTCGACGGCCGGCGCCCCCTCGGACGCCGCCCAGGCCACCGCGCCCTCGAGCAGCGGTGTCGTCACCCCCTGCCGGCGGTGACCACCTCGTACGACGACGCAGATGATGCTCCACACGGGCAGGTCGTCCACGGGCCTGATCAGCCTCGACGCGGCCAGCTTGGGGTTGTCGACGCGGGGACCGATGCTGCACCAACCCACGGGCTCGCCGTCGCGGTAGGTGACCACGCCCGGCGGGTGCTCGCGCTCGCACAGCGACCGCATCGCCCGCTCACGGCTGCCCCGGCCCAGCTCCTCGACCTGGAAGGAAGGGAGCCGGTGCGACAGGCACCAGCAGTGCGAGGCGCGCCGGTTCGGGTTGACGACGTCGGCGAAGTCCTCGAACCGGTCGGGGGTGACCGGGTGCGTCTCCCAGGTCACCACGTCACCGCGCTGGACGACCGCTCTCGTGCTGCCACCGGCGCATCCCCACCAGCACGCCCTCGGCGACGACGCCGACACCGGCCACGACGATCCCGAGGATCCAGAGCAGACCACCGACGAGCGCCTCCCCGCTGTCCTCCGGCCCGGCCCCGAACCACATCAACCGGCCGAGGCCGGTGACGAGCAGCCCGACCACCACCCAGACCCAGCCCCTGATGGGCTTGTCTCCGGAGCCTTCCGCGTCGCGCAACGACCCTCCGTCGCCGCACATGGGGCAGAGGGAGGCGGCGCCGGGCACCTCGTGACCATTCCGGCAGCGACGCAGATCCGAGACCATGGGCCCAGGGTGCCAGCCGGGTACGACCCCGGGCCAGCACCGCGGCGGGGGCTCGCTCCGGTCTGCTGCGGCTGCTCGGCGACCCGGTCGTGTGCCTGGGGACGCGCCATGCCGCGGCCAGGGGCCACGACCCAGACCACGACCCAGACCACGACCGGTCAGGGCGCCAGCCGCTCCACCGACCACCCGGCGTCCGAGCGGCGGTAGACCAGCCGGTCGTGCAGGCGGCTGGGCCGGCCCTGCCAGAACTCCACGGCCTCGGGCAGCACGACGT
The DNA here is from genome assembly GCF_040012395.1 of Nocardioides sp. 31GB23. NCBI lineage: Bacteria > Bacillati > Actinomycetota > Actinomycetes > Propionibacteriales > Nocardioidaceae > Nocardioides > Nocardioides sp. 31GB23. The sequence goes on from NZ_JBDYKJ010000012.1 coordinate 21,474, forward strand.
AGCCGCCCCAGCCGTCGGGCACCGGCACGGGGGCACCGGCGAAGCGCTGCTCGGCCGCGGCGTACGCCGCCTCGAGCTCCTCGCGGCCGGCGACCGGCGAGGACTGGGCCGAGGCCCAGGCACCGAGCTGCGAGCCGCGCGGGCGCTCGGCGAAGTAGGCGGCGACCAGCTCGCGCGAGAGCCGCTCGACGACGCCGTCGACGCGCACCTGCCGCTCGAGCGGGTGCCACGGGAAGAGCAGCGCGGCGCGGGGGTTGGCCTCGAGGTCGGCGCCCTTGCGCGAGCCGTGGTTGGTGTAGAAGACGAAGCCCTGCCGCCCGGCCCCGTCGTCGAGCCCCTTGAGCAGCACCGTGCGCGCGGAGGGCGCGCCGTCGGCGGAGGCGGTGGCCACCACGACCGCGTTGGGCTCGTGCAGCCCGCCCGCCCGCGCCTCGTCGAACCAGCGCCCGAACATGGTCCACGGGTCGGGGGCGAGCCCGGCCTCGGTGAGGCCGGCGGCGGCGTACTCCTGGCGCAGGGCGCGCAGCTGCGGGGACGTCACGTCGGTGGGCTCGGGCATGGTCCTCACGGTAGCCAGCGGGCGACCACCCCGCGGGGTCCTGGACCGCCGCGTGCCGCGCGGGCAGCATCACTGACACAATGCGACGGTTTGGACGCAGCCGCACACGACACAGGAGTCATGCGATGACCGAGGTACACCACGGGCTGGAGGGCGTCGTCGCCTTCGAGACGGAGATCGCCGAGCCCGACAAGGAGGGGTCCGCGCTCCGCTACCGCGGCGTCGACATCGAGGACATCGTCGGCCGGGTCCCCTTCGAGAACGTCTGGGGCCTGCTGATCGACGGTGCCTACACCCCGGGCCTGGCCCCGGCCGAGCCCTTCAACCTGCCGGTGCACACCGGTGACGTCCGCGTCGACGTGCAGGCCGCGGTCGCGATGCTCGCGCCGGCCTTCGGCTTCGGCCAGACCTACGACATCTCCGACGAGCAGGCCCGCGACGACATCGGGCGCCTGGCCGTCATGGTCCTGTCGTACGCCGCCCAGTCGGCGCGCGGTCTCAACAAGGCCGTCGTGCCCCAGAAGGAGGTCGACGAGGGCGCGACCCTCGCCGAGAAGTTCCTGATCCGCTGGAAGGGCGAGGCCGACCCCAAGCACGTCAAGGCCATCGACGCCTACTGGAGCAGCGCGGCCGAGCACGGCATGAACGCCTCCACCTTCACCGCCCGCGTCATCACCTCCACCGGTGCCGACGTGGCCGCCGCCTTCTCCGGCGCCATCGGCGCGATGTCGGGCCCGCTGCACGGCGGCGCCCCGAGCCGCGTGCTCGGGATGATCTCCGACGTCGAGGAGTCCGGCGACGCCGAGGCCTACGTCAAGGGCCTGCTCGACCGCGGCGAGCGGCTGATGGGCTTCGGCCACCGCGTCTACCGCGCCGAGGACCCCCGTGCCCGGGTGCTGCGCCGCACCGCCAAGGAGCTCGACGCGCCGCGCTACGCCGTCGCCGAGGCCCTCGAGCAGGCGGCCCTCAAGGAGCTGCGCGAGCGCCGCCCCGACCGCGTGCTCGAGACCAACGTGGAGTTCTGGGCCGCGATCGTCCTCGACTTCGCCGAGGTGCCGGCCAACATGTTCACCTCGATGTTCACCTGCGCGCGCACCGGCGGCTGGTCGGCGCACATCCTGGAGCAGAAGCGCACCGGTCGCCTGATCCGCCCCTCCGCGGTCTACACCGGCCCGGGCTCGCGTCCGGCCTCGGAGATCGAGGGCTGGCAGGAGGCCTGGGGCGCCTGAGCCCCCGCTCCGGCCGGCCCGCCCTCGCGGGCCGGCCCGGAGCACCCCTCAGCGGAAGACGCGGTCGACCATCGCGAAGGCCCCCAGCTCCTGGTCGGAGCGGAAGTGCCGGTGGTCGGCCCGCACCCGGTCGGCCGCCTCGGCGGCGTACTCCACGATGTCCTGCACGAACAGCTCCTCGGGGCCGATCGCCTCCAGCACGTCGGGCTCGATGTCGTGGTCGACCAGGCCCGCCTCGTCGGAGAGCGCGTGCGACTGCGCGAGCGAGGCGCCGCAGATGGCGGCGTACCTGCGCCACTGCTTGTCGGAGAGCTCGTCGAGGTCGATGTCGTCGCGGTACGGCGAGCGCTCGCGCACCATGAAGCTCAGCCCGTCCATCTCGACGGCCCCGTAGAACCGGTCGCCGCGCACCAGGTGCACGCCCTGGGCGTGCGAGATCCGGTCGGCGTTGCCGTCGACGACGTACTCCGAGGGCGGCACCAGCCCGGCCAGCGCCGAGCGCCGTGCCTGCTTGAGCTCGAGCAGCAGGTCGTCGGTGCCGTCGGCGTTGGGGCCCTCGACCATCAGGTAGTAGCGCGGCAGGCCCAGCGAGGCGGTGCCCTGCCCGAGTCGCTGGCACACGTCCTTGACCCGCATCGAGCCGGCCCGCGCCGGCACCTCGATGTCGTTCTCCCGCACGAAGCGCTCGAGCGCCTCCTGGAACTCCGGCACCCGCGAGGTCACCGGCACGTGCTCGTCGTCGGCGCGGAAGCCGCGGCGGTACTCGTCGTGGTACTTGCGCGCCAGCCAGCCGTCGCGCTCCTCCCTGGCAGACTCGAAGAGCCGGCGGATGATCTTCGGCGCGTTGTCCTCGCGCATCTGGCCCTGCTGCTCGGTGGCGTCGGTGGCGTAGCCGCGCATCGCCTCGACGTAGCCCCGCACGAACGCGGCGGCGATCCTGCGCTGCTGCTTGCGCCCGTGGCCGCCCTCCTCCTGCGCGGCGATGACGAAGCCGGTGGCGCCGCGCTTGAGGTCCCAGGTGAACGGCGCGTAGTAGGCCTCGTCGAAGTCGTTGACGCCGAAGATCGGCACGTCGTCGGCGCTGGGCATCACCCCGAAGTTCTCCGGGTGCACGTCGCCCAGGGTCAGCACCGTCGGCATCCAGGCGTCCTCGCCGGCCAGGTCGCGGTAGAACAGCAGGCAGGTGCCGCGGAAGAACGAGAACAACGAGTCGTGCAGCTTCTCGAACTTCTCCTCCGCGTCCTGGCTGCGGCTGGAGATCCGGGTCTCGTGGTCCTCGCGGATCGTCTGGCGCACGTGGCGGCGGCGCTCCAGGCCGCTGAGGTGGCGGGGCAGGAAGACCATCTCGCCGCGCGCCCGCTGCAGCGCCAGGGAGCGGAAGGCCTCGACCCGTGAGCCGGTCTGCGTGCCGGCCCCCACCGCCTGCGCCAGCTGCTCCTTGGTCATCGTGGACCGGCCGGCCACGTCGGCGTCGCGGGCGCGCTGCATCAGCTCGGCACGGGTCAGGGCATCGGCGTCATCGCTCATCGTCCCTGTCTACCCGTCCGCACCGGCCGGACCCACTCCCCGGCACCGCTCGCCCGAAGGGGTGGCGATGGCCTAGGGTCGTCGGCCATGACCAGCCGCGATGCTGTCCGACTATGGGACGCCGAGGCCCCCGGCTTCGACCTCGCCGCCGACCACGGCCTGCTCGACCCTGCGGTGCGCGCTGCCTGGTCGCGGCTGATGCACGACCTGCTCCCCCCGCCCGCGAGCCGGGTCGCCGACCTCGGCTGCGGCACCGGCACGCTGGCGCTGCTGCTCGCCGAGCACGGCCACGCCGTCGACGGGATCGACTTCTCCCCCGAGATGGTGGAGCGGGCGCTGACCAAGACCGCCCACGAGCCCGACGTCAACGTCACCGAGGCCGACGCCTACGACCCGCCCCTGGCCCCCGGCGACTACGACGTGGTGCTGTCGCGCCACGTGCTGTGGGCCATGCCCGACCCCGTCGAGGCGCTGCGGCGCTGGTCGGCGCTGCTCGCCCCCGAGGGGCGCCTGGTGCTGGTCGAGGGCTACTGGTCGCAGGGCGACGGCACCCGCGGCGGGCTGACCGCTCAGGAGGTCGTGGCGGCGCTGGGCGCCGTCGGGCGCACCGGCTCGGTGCACCCGCTGCCCGACCCGCAGCTGTGGGGCAAGCGCATCGACGACGAGCGGTACGCCGTCGTCAGCCTCGCCCCCTGATCAGCCGGCCCTGACCAGCAGCTCGCGGCTGGGCGAGACCGGCTGGGCGCCGTTGAACAGCTCGAAGCGCCAGCGGCCGTCGGTGGCGCTGAGGATGCCGGAGAGCTGGAAGCGCACCCGCTCGCGCAGCCCGTCGGGGTAGTCGAGGACGGCCTCGGCCTCGGAGACGAACCACAGCACGTCGCCGCGGCGCCGCGACCAGGTCCCGCCGCTCTCCCCCGTCTCCCCCGTCGCCCCGGTCTCCCAGGTGATCGTGAAGGCCTCCTCGAAGAGCTCGGCCAGGAAGGGCCGCAGCTCCTCGGCGCCGTGCGCGTGCTCCCCGAGGTCGTCGCCGTAGACGGCACCGTCGGGCGAGAAGCAGTCGACCGCGGCCTCCACGTCGCGGGCACCGAACGCCTCGGACAGGCGCTCGAGCGCACCCGCCACGATCTGGTGGGGCTGCTGGGGGAGGTCGGTGGTGCTGCTCATGCTCCCTCAACGACCCGCCCGCCGCCGGGGTACGCCCCCGACGGGTGAGGTCCGGCCGGGCGCGTCAGAGCAGCTTGCCGAAGCACCGCGAGAGCGGTGCGTCCTTGTAGAACCCGAAGCCCGGCACCGGCTCGTAGCCCGAGGACGTGTAGAGCGCGATCGCCTCCGGCTGCATGGTGCCGGTCTCGAGCACCACGGCCCGGGCTCCGCTCTCGGCGGCGCTGCGCTCGAGGTGGGCGAGGATGCGCCGCGCGAGGCCGCGCCGCTGGGCCCGCGGGGCGACGTACATGCGCTTGACCTCGACCGTGACCAGGCCGGGGAAGGTGACCACGTCGCTGCGCCGCCACGCCCCGGTCGCGACCGGCTCGCCGTCGAGCCGGCCGACGTAGAAGCTGCCGGTGGGCGGCTCGAACATCGCGGGGTCGAGCGGCGTCTCGTCGGGTCCGCCGTAGCGCTCGGTGTAGAACGCCTGGACCTCGGTGACCAACCGCGTCACGTCGGGGTGCGCGAAGCCGACCCGCTCCAGCTCGAAGGTGCCCTCAGGCGAGGGACGCGCCACACCCGTCACAGAACCTCGCGTCCTCGTCGTTGCGCACCCCGCACGAGCGGCAGTACGGGCCGCCGGCGGCAGCGGTGCCGCGCTCCCGGTCGTCGACCGTGCGTCCGACGCCCATGATGCCCTCCCCGTCGGAGAGGTAGGCCGCCGACTGCTTGAGCGTGGGCATCGTCTCGCCCGCGACGTAGCGCGACTGCGCACCGATGGTGCTCGCGTTGAGCATGCCCAGGCCGACGACCGCGACCGGCATGCCACCGAGGAAGGCGGCGATGGCCAGGCCCGGCGGCGAGTCGTAGCCGTCGTAGCCGAAGACGGTGGTGATGCCCCAGGCGAAGACCGCACCGCCGACCAGCAGCAGCACGCCCCCCAGGACGCGCAGCCCGATGCGGGTGCGCGCGGTGTCGGGCAGGTCGTTCCTCGTCATCACGGCTCCTCGCCTCGGGCCGCCGCTGCCACCACCCGTTGCGGGCAGCGTGCGGTCAGCAGGGACAATAGGTCCTGTGAGCGACCCCGTGGTGGACCTGCGCATCCCCGACGACCTGCTGCCCGGCGACGGCCGCTTCGGCTCCGGGCCCTCGAAGGTGCCCACCGCCCACCTCGACGCGCTCGCCGCGACCGGGGCGACGCTGATGGGCACCTCGCACCGGCAGGCACCGGTGCGCTCGCTGGTGGGCCGGGTGGTCGAGGGCGTGCGCGCCCTGCTCGACGTGCCCGAGGACCACGAGGTGGTGCTGGGCAACGGCGGCTCGACCGCCTTCTGGGACGTCGCCACCCACGGGCTGGTCGAGCGGCGCAGCCAGCACCTGACCTACGGCGAGTTCACCTCCAAGTTCGCCACCGCGGTCGCCGGCGCGCCCTGGCTGGAGGAGCCGTCGGTGCGCAGCGCCCCCGCGGGCTCCCTCGCCGAGCCGCTCGCGGAGGCCGGCGTAGACGCCTACGCCTGGGCGCACAACGAGACCTCCACCGGTGTGATGGCGCCCGTCGTGCGGCCCGAGGGGACCGACCCGGGCGCCCTGGTGCTGGTCGACGCGACATCGGGGGCCGGCGGGCTGCCCGTCGACCTCCGCCACACCGACGTCTACTACTTCGCCCCCCAGAAGGGCCTGGCCTCCGACGGCGGGCTGTGGGTCGCCGTCATGTCGCCCGCGGCGCTCGAGCGGGCCGGGCGGATCGCGGCCTCGGAGCGCTACGTGCCGGCCTTCCTCGACCTGCCGACCGCCATCGACAACTCGCGCAAGCAGCAGACCTACAACACCCCGGCCGTGGCCACCCTGTTCCTGCTCGCCGAGCAGCTCGACCGGCTCAACGGCCTGGGCGGGCTGCCCGCGGCCGTCGAGCGCACCACCCGCTCGTCGCAGCACCTCTACGCCTGGGCCGAGCAGCGGGCCTGGGCCAGCCCGTTCGTCACCGACCCCTCCCACCGCTCGCTGGTGGTCGGCACCGTCGACCTCGACGACGCGGTGCCCGGCGCCACCGTCAGGTCGGTGCTGCGCGCCAACGGCGTCGTCGACGTCGAGCCCTACCGCAGCCTGGGCCGCAACCAGCTGCGGGTGGGCATGTTCCCCGCGGTCGACCCCGACGACGTCGTCGCGCTCACCCGCTGCGTCGACTGGGTCGTCGAGCGACTCTGAGGTCGGGCGGGCTCAGCCGAGCAGCAGCGCGGCGAGCTCGGTGAGCGCCACCAGCACGACGGTGCCGGTCAGCAGCAGCGTCGCCCGGCCACCCCGGCCGGGGCCGGGCCTCGGCTCACCGTGGCGTGCGCGGTAGCGCGCCAGCCCCTCGAGCGCCACCCACCCGCCCAGCACGGCACCGGCGGCCCCCAGCAGCACCACGCCCAGACCGACCCGGCCGATGGTGAGACGAGCCACCACCAGCGCCGCGACCACGACGGAGAGCGCCGTTCGCTGCCAGGCCAGGGCGGTGCGCTCGTTGGCCAGCCCCGGCGGCTCCGGTCGACCGGCGACCGGGCTCACAGCACGAGGACCAGCACGCCGGCGGCCACCACGACCGCGCCCGCCAGCGCCGCCGCGGCACCGCCCGACGGCAGCGGGACGCCGCGGCGCATCGCCCGCTCCGAGCGCGCCCAGCGCACCCACGCCAGCACCGCGCAGGCCAGGCCGGCGACGACGAGCACGGTCGCCAGCGCGCGCTGCAGCGCGGCGGAGGCGTCGAGGTCGATCACGTCGACCGCCACGCCCGCGGCCACCAGCGCCAGCGCGGTGCGGATCCAGGCCAGGAACGTGCGCTCGTTGGCGAAGCTGAAGCGCGGGTCGGGCTCGACGCCCTCGTCGTAGACCCACCCCGGCCAGCGGTCCTCTGCCTGCCCCACGTGTCCTCCTCCGCCACGGCCCGGGCCACTGCGGCCCCGGTAGATTGTGACCTGTCATGTCGTCCTGCTGCAGCCCCGGCCGTCCCGGCGGTCCCCCCGATGCGGCCGCACCCCCGCCGCCGGCGCCAGCCAGCGCCGGCGCCGCGCCCGCGCTGCCGGCGCTCGTCGACCTGCCCGGCGGCATCTTCGCCATGGGCAGCGAGGACCCCGAGGGCTCCCCGGACGACCACGAGGGCCCGGTGCGCCCCGTCCAGGTCGCCCCGTTCGCGATCGGGCGCACCAGCGTCACCAACGACGAGTACGCCGCGTTCGTCGACGCCACCGGCTGGGTCACCGAGTCCGAGCGGCTGGGCTGGTCGTTCGTCTTCGCGGGGTTCCTGCCCGGGCCGCTGCGCAAGGTCTCGCCGCGGGTGCCCGGCACCCCGTGGTGGTGCGGCGTCGACGGCGCGACCTGGCGCTCCCCCGAGGGCCCCGGCAGCGACCTGGCCGGGCGCGGCGACCACCCCGTCGTGCACGTGTCCTTCCACGACGCGGCGGCGTACGCCGCGTGGGCGGGCGCGCGCCTGCCCACCGAGGCCGAGTGGGAGTACGCCGCGCGCGGCGGGCTGGAGCAGGCGCGCTACCCGTGGGGCGACGAGCTGACCCCCGGCGGCGAGCACCGCTGCAACATCTGGCAGGGCGCCTTCCCGAGCCGCAACACCGCCGACGACGGCTACCGCGGCACCTCCCCGGTGACCGCGTTCGCGCCCAACGGCCACGGGCTGCACGACATGGCCGGCAACGTCTGGGAGTGGGTCAACGAGGTGTGGGACCGCCCCGGGGCCCCGGGCCAGCGGGTCATGCGCGGTGGCTCCTACCTGTGCCACGCGTCGTACTGCACCCGCTACCGGGTGGGCGCGCGGACCTCGAACACCCCCGACAGCGCGAGCGGCAACCAGGGCTTCCGGATCGCCGCGAGCCCTACAGGGCCGCGCTGACCACGTCGTAGGCCGCCTGGCCGAACGCCACGAAGCGGGCCTCCTCGAGCCCGGAGTCGCAGGTGCGCAGCACCTCGAGCGCGGCGGTGACCGAGTCGGAGGCCGACCAGCCGTAGACGCCCGCGCCGACCAGCGGCAGCGCCAGGCTGCGGGCGCCGAGCTCGTCGGCCACCTCCAGGGCCCGGGCGTAGCACGAGACCAGCAGCCGGCGGTCGGTCTCGCCCGCGGTGCGGTCGGGGCCGACGACGTGCACCACCCACCGTGCCGGCAGCTCGCCGGCGGTGGTCCAGCCGGCGTCGCCCGTGGCCAGGCCGTCGGGGAAGCGGCGCCGGCAGTCCTCGAGCACCGCGGGGCCGCCTGCGGCGTGGATCGCGCCGTCGACCCCGCCGCCGCCGCGCATCCGGCGGTTGGCGGCGTTGACGACCGCGTCGACGGCCTGGGTGGTGATGTCGTCGCGCACGACGGTGATCTGCATGCCCCTCCTCAGGAGTCGCGGATCAGCCGCAGGGTCGCGCGCTCGAGCGCGGCCTGCCGCTGGTCGGGGGTGTCGTGGTGGAGGCGGGTGGTGCCCGCGATGGTGCGGCCCTCCTCGTAGGCCTCGACGACCCGCGGGTCGACGTACGAGGACCGCGCCAGGGTGGGGGTGTTGCCCAGGAAGCCGGAGACCTCCTTCATCGCCCCGGCCACCGCCCGCTTGCGCGAGGCCGCCGACTCGCCGTGCTCGCTGGTCTCGGCGAGGGCCGCGGCGGCCAGCACCGTCGCGTGCCAGGTGCGGAAGTCCTTGGCGGTGGCCTCGAGCCCGGTCGAGGCGCGCACGTACTCGTTGACCAGGTCGGGCAGCACGCTGCGCCACGACCGGCCCTGCTTGTAGGACAGCAGCCGCAGGTCTCCCCCGCGGCGGCGGCGCATGACCTCGAGCGCCTCGATGACGGTGGCGTCGTCGATCTCGATGCGGTGGTCGACCCCCGACTTGCCGGTGAAGGTGAAGACCAGCCGGTCCTGGCGGCGGCGCACGTGCCGGCGCTCGAGCGTGGTCAGCCCGAAGGAGCCGTTCTCGTCGGCGTAGACGTCGTTGCCGATGCGGAAGTAGCCCAGGTCGAGCAGGCGCACCGCCGCGGCGCACGCGCGCTCCAGCGGCATCCCCTCCGTGCCCAGGTCCTTGACCACCAGCTCGCGGGCCCGGGTCAGCCCCTTGCCGAACTCGAGCATCCGGTCGAACTTCTCCGCGTCGCGCTTCTCGCGCCACGCGGGGTGGTAGAGGTACTGGCGGCGACCGGCGTCGTCGGTGCCGACGGCCTGCAGGTGGCCGTTCTCGTGCGGGGTCACCCACACGTCCTTCCACGCCGGCGGGATGACGAGGTCGCGGACCCGCTGGGCGTCCTCGTCGGGCAGGCGCTCACCGCCCGCGTCGAGGTAGACGAACCCGCGCCCGGCACGCCGCCGGGTCCAGCCCGGCTGGTCGGGAGAGGTCCTGCGCAGCCGCACCATGGGCCAGAAGGTAGCCAGCGCGACGGCCGCGCCGTACCACCCGCACGTGTGACGGCCCGCGTCAGCGGCGGCGCACGGCGCGGGCGAGCAGCAGCGTGGCCAGCACCACGGCGGTGAGCGCGCCCAGCAGCCAGGCCAGCGGGACCGTGCGCAGGCTCTCGTCCTGGGCCCGGTCGACCGGCTCGGCGTCCGGCTGCCCCGGCTGCTCCGGCGCCGCCTCGGGGGTGGGCTCCGGCTCCGCCTCGGGCGCGAGCGCTTCTTCGAGGTCGGCCGGCAGCGGCACCTCGAGCACGTCGGTGAACTGGCCCTCGGTGCTCACCAGCACCCGGCCGTCGTCGGTCACGGCGATGCCCTCGCCCTGCTGCTGGTCGGGCAGCTCGAGCTCGCCGACCTCGGCCAGCGAGGGCCACGCGTAGACCACCGCGTCGGCGTAGCCACGGACCACGAGGTGGCGGCCGTCGGGCCAGAACGCCCCGTCGGTGGCGATCGGCAGCACGCCGCCGACCTCGCGCAGCTCGTTGGGCGCGTCGGGGTCGAGCCGGGCCGGCGCCTCGTAGAGGGCGCCGCCGAAGAAGCTCTTGGAGGCCACGTAGAGCCGCCCGGTGCGCGGGTGGCTCAGCAGCGTCTCGGCGTCACGGGCACCGCCCGGGTAGACCAGCTCGTACGTCGCTCCCGCGGCCTCGGTGCGCGCGTCGATCACGCCGCGTCCCACGGGCACCCGCGCCACCGTGACCGAGCCGCGCGAGCCCGGGTTGTCGCCGATGTCGCCGACCCACACCTGCCCGGGTCCGGCCGGGGCCAGGGCCTCGACGTCGGTGGGCTCGTCGGCCCACGTGGTGACCCCGACGGTGCGGCCCTCGGGCCCGACGGCGAAGACCCGGCCGCTGTCGCCGGAGTCGTTGGTGGTCAGGAGCAGCCCCTCGGCGGCCACCAGCCCGCTGGACTCCAGGATCTCGGGGTCGGCGAAGGTGAGCACGACCTCGGCGTCGTCGCCGCCGGCGGCGTGCGCGGCCAGCCCCACCGCGAAGGGGGCGGCCAGGGCGAGGGCGACCAGCGGCCCCCGCAGCCGGTCAGGCACCCGCATCCTGCTGGTCCTGCTGCTGGTCCTGGCCGAGGAGCACCGCCAGCCGGGGCGTGAGGCCCCAGGTGGCGACCAGGTCGTCGTACTCCGTGCGCAGCGTGCCGCCGCGCACCGGCGAGCCGGTGCGGGTGGCGCGCAGCAGGGTGTTGCGCGGGGTGTGCTGGCTCTCCACGAACTGCACCACGTCGACCTTGTAGCCGGCCAGGCGCATCAGCGAGGCGCGCAGCGCGTCGGTGAGGGTGTCGGCGAAGCGCTCGCGCAGGATGCCGTGCCGGGTCAGCGCGGCGTACGGCGACGGCGTGGGCGCGCGGCGCAGCTGGGCGGCGACGTCGTGGTGGCAGCAGGGCGCCGCGAGCACGACGGGCGCGCCCCAGGCCACGGCGCGGGCCAGCGCCTCGTCGGTGGCGGTGTCGCAGGCGTGCAGGGCCAGCACCACCTCGGGGGCGGGGTCGACCTGTGCGTCGGCGATGGTGCCGACGACGAAGCTGGCGTCGGCGCCGAGGCGGCCGGCCACGGCGCTGTTGTGCTCGCGCGACTGCTCCTTGACGTCGACGCCGGTGATCGCCACCGGCAGCGAGCGCACGTGGGAGAGGTAGCGGTGCGCGGCGAAGGTCAGGTAGGCGTTGCCGCAGCCCAGGTCGACCACGCGCAGCGGCTCGGCCTCGGTGGGCCGGCGCAGGTGGCCCTTCTCGACGGCCTCGACGACCGTGGTGTCGAGAAGGCGCAGGAACTCCTCGACCTGGCGGTACTTCGCCTGGCGGCTCGGCTTGAGCCGGCCCTGGGCGTCGGTGAGGCCGAGCTCGCGGAAGAGCGGGTCGTCCTCGGGCAGCAGCCGCTCCTTGCCGCGGTCGTGCCCGCGGCTGGCCTCGAGCGCCTCCTTGCGGTCGCTGGTGTGCACCAGCGCCTCGCCCTTCTTGGTCACCCGCAGCTGGTGGCTCTGCGTGGTGGTCTCGACGTGCCAGTTGCCGAAGGGCTCGTCGAGCAGCGCGTCGACGGCGTCGCGGGCCGGGCTGGGCTGCCTCGGCTCGCCGACGGCGTGGTTGGCGGTGTGCGCCTGCTGCTCGTCGTACGACGTGACCTGCAGGTGGCGACCGGCCTTGAGGTCGACGTAGCGCAGCTCGACGCGGCGCCACTGCGGCGTGCCGCCCTTCTGCCGCCCGGAGGCGACCGCGCGCACGAGCGCGTCCGAGTCGAGCAGGTGGCTGCGCATCCGGGCCAGGCCGCGGAGCAGGGGCTCGCTCATGGTGCTCCTCAGACCAGCGAGGCGATGACGACGATCAGCAGCAGCGCGCCGAGGGCCACGGGGATGACGAGGCGTCGCTGGCGGGGGTTCACGGGCACATCACCGCCCCAGCCTAGAAGCCCACAGCTCGGCCAGGTGCATCGTCGGCACGCCCGCCAGGTCGTCGAGCTGGACGCGGCAGGACATGCCGTCGGCGAGCACCACCGCGTCGGGCTGCGAGCGCACCGCCGGCAGCAGGTGCGTCTCGGCGACCGCGACCGAGACGTCGTAGTGGCCCTTCTCCATGCCGAAGTTGCCGGCCAGCCCGCAGCAGCCGGCGACCCGGGTGACGGTGGCGCCGGCGCGCTCGAGCAGCGCCTGGTCGGCGTCCCAGCCGAGCACGGCGTGCTGGTGGCAGTGCGGCTGGGCCACGACCTGCACCCCGGCGAGGTCGGGCAGCGGCAGGTCGAGGCGGGTGGCGAGCTCGGCGAAGGTGAGCACGCCCTCGGCGACCTGCTGGGCGCGCGGGTCGTCGCTGAGCTCGACGAGGTCGCTGCGCAGGGTGGCCAGGCACGACGGCTCGAGGCCCACGACCGGCGTGCCGGTGGCGACGTACGCCGCCAGGGTCGCCGCGGTGCGCGCCGCGATCGCCCGGGCCCTGGTGAGCTGGCCGGTGGTGATCCAGGTCAGCCCGCAGCAGGCGGTCTCGTCGATGACGCGCACCCGCAGCCCGGCGGCCTCGAGCACCTCGATCGCGGCGTGGCCCGAGCCGGGCAGGAAGTGGTCGGTGAAGGAGTCGGCCCAGACCCACACGTCGGGGGCCTCGTCGGGCCGGGTGTCGCGCAGCCGGGCGGTGGTGGCGCCACGGCGCAGCGTGCGCGGGGCGAAGTCGGGGATGGAGCGGCGCTGGTCGATGCCGCCGGTGGCCTTGGCCAGGCGCGCCAGCGGCCGCAGCCGCAGGCTGCGGTTGACCACCGGGGCGAGCGGGGCGGCCAGGCGCGCCCACATCGGCAGCCGGCCCAGGGTCAGGTGGCTGCGCGGACGGCGCTCGGTGGCGCCCTCGCCGTCGTGGCGCTGGTGCAGCGCCTCGGCCTTGTAGCTGGCCATGTCGACCCCGGTCGGGCAGTCGGAGGCACAGCCCTTGCAGGCCAGGCACAGGTCGAGCGCCTCGGCCACGGCCGGGTCGCCGAGGCCCTGCACCAGCTCGCCGTCGAGGGCCTCCTGCAGCACCCGGGCACGCCCGCGGGTGGAGTCCTTCTCGTCGCGGGTGGCCTGCCACGACGGGCACATCACGCCGCTGGTCGCGGTGTGCGGGGCCACGCACTTGCCGACGCCGGTGCAGCGGTGCACGGCCGTGCCCAGCGAGCCCTCGTCGTGCAGCAGCCGCAGCACCGTGCGCGGCTCGTGGCGCGGGCGGGCCGGGCGCAGGTGGGCGTCGAACGGATCGGGGTCGACCAGCACCCCGGGGTTGAGCAGGTCGTCGGGGTCGCACGCCGCCTTCGCCGCGCCGAAGAGCCGCAGCGACTCCTCGTCGTACATCACCGACAGCAGCTCGGAGCGGGCCCGGCCGTCGCCGTGCTCGCCCGAGAGCGAGCCGCCGTGCTCGCGCAGCTTGTGCGCGCAGGCGGTCAGGAACTCGCGGAAGCGGCGGCGCCCGGCGTCGGGGTCGCTGTCGCGGTCGGTGAAGTCGAAGTCGATGCGCACGTGCACGCAGCCGTCGCCGAAGTGGCCGTAAGGCACGCCCTGGAGCTCGTGGCCCTCGAGCAGCTCGTCGAAGTCGCGCAGCCACGCCCCGAGACGCTCGGGCGGTACCGCGGCGTCCTCCCAGCCCGAGAGCGCCTGGCGCTCGAGCGAGCGGGCGGCCAGGCCGGCGCCGTCCTCGCGGATGCGCCAGAGGGCGGCGGACTCGCGGGCGTCGGTGACCAGGCGGTGCTCGAGCGGCTCGGCGGCCGCCAGCACGGGCCCGACGAGGCCGGGGTCGGTGAGCTCGACGAAGAGCCAGCCGCCGCCGCGCGGCAGGTCGGGCACGCTGCTGCCGCGCCCGCGCACCAGGTCGACGATGCGGGCGTCGAGGCCCTCGCAGGCCACCAGCGGCGAGCCGCTCGGGCTGCCGTGCGCGTCGGGACCACCGGGGGTGCGTGCCGCGGCCAGGATCGCCGGCACCGCGTCGGCGGCCTCGACCATCGAGGGGTAGCCCAGCACCAGCATCTGGCGCACCGGCTCGTCGGGCACCAGCCGCACGGTCGCGCCCAGCACGACGCCGAGGGTGCCCTCGGAGCCGGCGAGGAACCGCTCGAGGCGCCGGCCGTTCTCGGGCAGCAGGTGCTCGTAGGAGTAGCCGCTGACCTGGCGGGTGAAGCGGCCGAACTCGGTGCGCACGTGGCCCAGCGAGGCGTCGGTGATCGCGGCCAGCGCGTCGCCGGCCGCCGACGGCCCGCCGCCGGTCCACACCTCGCCGGTGCCGAAGGCGACGTCGAGGCCCACCACGTTGTCGGCGGTGCGGCCGTAGCCGAGCGCGCGCGAGCCGCAGGCGTTGTTGCCGATCATCCCGCCGATGGTGCAGCGCGGGTGCGTCGAGGGGTCGGGCCCGAAGCGCAGGCCCTGGGCCAGGGCGGCGCGCTGCAGGGTGGCGTGCACGGTGCCCGGCTCGACCACGGCCGTGCCGGCCTCGGCGTCGATGGCCAGCACCCGGTCGAGGTGGCGCGAGGTGTCGACGACGATGCCGGGCCCGACCGCGTTGCCGGCGATCGAGGTGCCGGCGCCGCGCATCGTCAGCGGCACCCCGGTCGCCCGCGAGGCGTCGAGCGTGGCGAGCAGCTCGTCGCGGTGCCGCGGTCGTACGACGACGCGGGGCGGCACCCGGTAGAGCGAGGCGTCGGTGGAGTAGAGCGCGCGCGCCAGCGTCGAGTCGTCGACGTCGCCCACGCCCCGGCGGCGAAGCTCGGCGACGACGTCGGTGCTGCTCAGCGTCTGGCTCACGCCTCCATTGTCGCGGAGGGCCGGTGAGCCGCGGCGCCCGGTCTCACGGCGCCCGGTCTCACCAGTGGCTCACCAGTGCTGCATCGAGCTGCGGAAGATCGCGGCGAGGTCCTCGGCGTGCACCTCGCGGGGCGCGGTGGCCAGCAGCCGCTGCTGCTTGAGGGCCCCGTCGACCAGGTCGTCGACGTCGCCCTCGCCGTAGCCGACCTCGGCGAGCCCGTTGGGGATGCCGATGTCGCGCATCAGGGTGGCCAGCACGTCCGGCAGCACGTCGGGGCCGGTGGCCGAGGAGCCCAGCGTCGGGTCGAGCAGCCGGGCCGCGGCCAGGTGCCGTTCCGGGGAGGCCTCGTAGGTGAAGCGGAACGCCTCGGGCGCGGTCAGCGTGACCGCCATCCCGTGCGGCACCATCGCCTCGTCCTGCGGGTAGCCCTCGGGCCGGTAGTCGCGCACCCGGCCGGCGACCGGGTAGGCGTTGGCGTGCGGGATGTGCACGCCGGCGTTGCCGAAGCCCAGCCCCGCGAAGGTGGCGGCCAGCGCCATCTGCTCGCGCGCCACCACGTCGCTGCCGTCGGCGACCGCGGCGCGGAACGACGTCGCCAGCAGCGACATCGCCTTCTCCGACCACAGGTCGGCGATCGGGTTGGCCCCGCAGTAGGGCACCCGCTGCTCGGGCGTCTTGGCGTCGAAGTCGGCGAACCACTTCGCGGTCCAGCTCTCCAGGGCGTGGCACAGGATGTCCATCCCGGCCGCCGCGGTGACCATCGTCGGCTGGCCCATGGTCAGGGCCGGGTCGACCACCGCCATCGTCGGGCGCAGCGCCGGGTGGCTGATGCCGGTCTTGACGTGCAGCGAGAGCACGTCGAGCACGCAGATGGTGGTGCTCTCCGAGCCGGTGCCGGTGGTGGTCGGCACCGCCACGAGCGGCAGCAGCCGGTTGACCGGCGCCTGTGCCTTGCCGACCGGCGCGTTGACGTAGTCCATCAGCTCACCGGGGTTGGTGGTGAGCAGGTTGACCGCCTTCGCGGTGTCGATGGCCGAGCCGCCGCCGACGGCCAGGATCGCGTCGAAGGGCCCGGCGTCGCGCGCGAAGGCGATCGCGTGCGCCATCGACTCGTCGGTGGGCTCGACGTGCACGCCGTCGTACGTCGTCACCTCCAGGCCGCGGGCGGTGACCTGCTCGGCGATGCGTGCAGGCGCCCCGGTCGCGGCGACGCCGGGGTCGGTGACCAGGAGCACCCGGCGGGCCCCGTGGCCCAGCAGGTCGTGGCCGATCTCGGCGGAGGCGCCGGTGCCGAACTTCAGCGCGGGGGCGGCGTAGGTGAAGACGGTCTCGCTCATGGGCCACACCCTAGGCCCGGTTCGGTCGTAGGATCTCCCGAGCCGACGGCACAGGAGGGGGGCGTCGTGCGCCGACCGCCCGTGCGCGTCCTGCTGGTGCTGGGCGCTGCCCTGCTGCTGCTCGTTGCGGCCGTCTCGGCGGTGGTCGTGGTCCGCGTCCTCGACCGCGAGCCGGCCTCGGCCCTCTCCGCCGCGCCGCGGCCGGTGGTCGAGGGCAACCGCCTCGTCGACCAGCGCACCGGGCGTCCCTGGGTACCGCGGGGGGTCAACTGGAGCAGCCTCGAGTACGCCTGCGCCCAGGGCTGGGGCTTCTCCTCGCTCGAGGCCGGCGGCACCGACCCGATGGCCACCCAGGCCCGTGCCATCGCCGCCTGGGGCGCCGACACGGTGCGCCTGCCGCTCAACCAGGACTGCTGGCTGGGCACCCGCGCCGCCCCGGTCAGCGACGAGTACGCCGAGCGGACACCGGCGGGCTACCGCGCCCACGTCGGCGCGTTCGTCGAGGCCCTCAACGCCGAGGGACTGGTGGTGGTGCTCGACCTGCACAGCCGCAAACGCATCGGCACCCCCGAGTTCGGCAACCTGGCGATGCCCGACGCGGAGTCCCTGGCGTTCTGGCGCTCGGTGGCCGAGACCCACGCCGACAACCCGTCGGTGATGTTCGACGCCTTCAACGAGCCGTACTCCCGCTACGACGCCACCGACCGGCTGGTCTTCGACCTGACCTGGGAGTGCTGGCGCGACGGCGGCTGCGCCGCGCCGGCGGAGGACGACCGGACCGCCACGACCGGCCGCACGACGTACGCCGCCCAGGGCATGCGGGCCGTGGTCGACGCGATCCGCGCGGCCGGTGCGGAGCAGCCGGTGCTGCTCGGCGGGCTGGACTACGCCAACGACCTGTCGCGCTGGGCCGAGTTCGCCCCCGACGACGACCAGCTGGTGGCGGCCTTCCACGCCTACGACTTCAAGGAGTGCGCCGACCGCGGGTGCTGGGACGACGTGCTGGCCCCGCTGGCGCGCACCGTCCCGGTGCTGACCAGCGAGCTCGGCGCCACCGACCCCCTCGACGGCTGGGTGGAGGGCTACCTCGACTGGGCCGACCAGCACGACGTCGGCGCGCTGTTCTGGGTGTGGGCGGACCACGCCGGCGACCCGATGTCGCTGGGCCGCGGCCTCAGCGGCGAGCCGACCGCGTGGGGACGCCTGGCCCGCTCCTGGATGCGCGCCTCGTAGGAGCCCGCGCCCGGGCGTTGCCACCTTGGTGGCCACGGGCCCCGTCCTGTTACCCGGGCGTGGACGATCTGTTCCCAGCACGCAGCACCGGCCGCCCTACGTTGGGTTCGCGGTCCCGGTCGGGGCCGCGGCGTCGGCGGCAGGCCGGGGCCGGGAGGGAGAGGTCCGATGGCGCTCCAGGTGTCGACATCAGCACCC
Source organism: Nocardioides sp. 31GB23 (assembly GCF_040012395.1). Lineage (NCBI taxonomy): Bacteria > Bacillati > Actinomycetota > Actinomycetes > Propionibacteriales > Nocardioidaceae > Nocardioides > Nocardioides sp. 31GB23. The sequence goes on from NZ_JBDYKJ010000012.1 coordinate 39,354, forward strand.
AGCGGCAAGTCCGTGGGAGCAGCAGCGATCGGGGTCGTGGCGACCCTGGTGGTCTTCGTCGCCGTCTTCATCGGCTTCCTCATCGCCCCGCTGCTCGTGCTGCTGCTGGCCTTCCTCGGCTGGTCGGCGACCAGGTCGCGCGGCGAGCGCGCCGGCGGCGGAGCCTCGGCCGCGCACGTCGACGACGAGGCGGCCGCGCACGGCTTCGGGACGGGCACGCGATGACCACCACCCAGAGCCGCGCGGCGACGCAGACCGCGTCGGCCCGGCTCAGCGACGGCGTCGACGCCGAGCTCACCCGGCTCCTGCCCGAGGGCATCTGCCGCACCTTCCGGGTGCTGGCCTACGCCGTCGTCGACGGACAGGTGCTGGTCGCCGCCGCCGACCCGACCGACCGGATCACCGAGCACGTGGTGGCCGAGCGCGTCGACGCACCGGTCCTGCTGGTGCGCCACACCGCCAACGAGATCATGGCCGCCATCGATGCGGCCCACCCGCCCGTGGACGGCGACGTGGAGAGCCCCGCGGCGCGCCGGGCCCGGGTCCAGATGGCCCAGATGCTGACCCGCAGCGGCCTGGTCACCGACGAGCAGCTGCAGCGCGCGATGGTCGAGTACTCGCGCACCGGCGACCCGCTCGGCGACATCCTGGTGGCCCACGAGGCCATCGACGAGGACGTCCTGGTGGCCGCCCTGTCGGAGCTGCACCAGATGCAGCGCGTGGGCCTGGCCGACTTCGAGCCCGACCCCGACGTGGCCCGCCGGCTGCCCGAGCCGCTGGCCCGGACCCTCCAGGTGGCTCCCGTCGCCGAGACCGACGGCGTCGTGCTGCTAGCGGTGGCCCGGCCCATCGCCGGCACGGCGCTGCGCGACGTGGAGTCCGCCCTGGGCCAGCCCGTGCGCCAGCTGCTGGCCAACCGCACCGAGCTCGACCAGCTCCTGCAACGCATCCACTCCGAGCACTACGCCGACGTCTCGACGCTGCACCTGATGGAGAACGCCCCGGAGTCCTCGGCGCACGTGGTCATCTCCTCGACCCAGAAGGCCGTGCTGGTCATCGCGATCGTCGTCACCGTGCTCTGCGGGCTGCTGTGGCCGATGGGCACGCTGATCGGCCTGGTCGGGATCGCCAGCGTCGTCTACCTGCTGGTCTCGGTCTACAAGCTCCGCCTGACGCTGCGGGCCCTCGGCACGCACCTCGAGACCGACATCACCGACGAGGAGGTCGCCGCGATCGACGAGCGGCAGCTGCCCGTCTACACGATCCTGGTGCCGCTCTACAAGGAGGCCGCGATCGTCGGGCGGCTGGTGCGCGACATCAACGCCCTCGACTACCCCCGCACCCGCCTCGACGTGAAGCTGCTGTGCGAGGAGGACGACCTCGAGACGATCGAGACCATCCGCGGGATGCGGCTGCCGCCCCACTTCCACCTGGTCGTGGTCCCCGACGCCCAGCCCAAGACCAAGCCCAAGGCCTGCAACTACGGCCTGCAGCTGTCCACCGGGTCGCTGTGCGTCATCTTCGACGCCGAGGACCGTCCGGACCCCGACCAGCTCAAGAAGGCCGTGAAGGCCTTCGAGCGGGTGCCCGGCAACGTCGTGTGCGTGCAGGCCAAGCTCAACTACTTCAACCAGGGCCAGAACATGCTGACGGCCTGGTTCGCCAACGAGTACTCCATGCACTTCGAGCTGGTGCTGCCGGCGATGGGTGCCTCGGAGTCCCCCATCCCGCTGGGCGGCACCTCCAACCACTTCAAGACCGACGTGCTGCGCGACCTGGGCGCCTGGGACCCCTTCAACGTCACCGAGGACGCCGACCTCGGCATCCGGCTGCACCGCGAGGGCTACCGCACCGCGATGATCGACTCCACCACGCTGGAGGAGGCCAACTCGCAGGTGCCCAACTGGGTCCGTCAGCGCAGCCGCTGGATCAAGGGCTACATGCAGACCTGGCTGGTGCACATGCGCAACCCGGTGGCGCTGCTGAGCCAGACCGGGGTGCGCGGCTTCCTGTCCTTCAACCTCACCATGGGCAGTGCCTTCGTGCTGCTGATGAACCCGGTCTTCTGGGGCCTGACGACGCTCTACGTGCTCACGCAGGCCGGCTTCATCCAGCAGCTCTTCCCGGGCCTGGTCTTCTACGCCGCCAGCGCGATGCTCTTCGTGGGCAACTTCGTCTTCGTCTACCTCAACGTCGCGGGCAGCCTGCAGCGCGGCGAGTTCGGCATCACCCGCACCGCCCTGCTGTCACCGCTGTACTGGGGCCTGATGAGCTGGGCCGCCTGGAAGGGCTTCATCCAGCTCTTCACCAACCCGTTCTACTGGGAGAAGACCGAGCACGGCCTCAACGAGCCGCAGGCGGGTGGGCACTGATGAGCCTCACCGTCGAGCCGGGTCCGCCCACCCCGAGCACCCCGGTCGTGGCCCACCGCGACCGCCTGGCCGGCATCGTGCAGTCGGTGGGCCGTCGGCCCGTCGACGTGCCGCGCCGCCCGTGGGAGAGCCTGCTGGTCTTCGCGTTCTTCTCGCTGGCCTACGCCTGGTTCGGCTACTGGCTGGTGGTCCAGCAGCACGTCGTGGGCTTCGAGAGCCTCGACCGGCTCAACCGGGCCCTGATGATCTGGCACAACGACCCCGCCAAGCTCTCCGCGCTCGGCTTCGACTACCCGCCCCTGGCCACGCTGCTGGTCTCGCCGCTCACGCTGGTGCCGGCCCTGGCCCGCTCCCTGGTCATCGTGCCGTTGACCTCGGCGTTCTTCGCCGCCTTCACCATGGTCGTCCTCAACACGATGCTGCGCCGCGCCACCGTGGCGGCGCCGCTGCGGGTCGCGGTGCTCCTGGCGCTCGGCGCCAACCCGCTGCTGGCCCTGTACGCCGCCGGCGGCGCGCGCCACATCATCTGGATGTGCTTCGTGGTCGCCGCCCTCGGCGCGCTGTTCGCCTGGTACGTCACCGCCGACATCCGCTTCGTCATGATCGCGGGCCTGGCCTACTCGGTCGCCGCGCTGGCCGGCTACAGCAGCCTGCTGTGGTTCCTGGTCAGCGCCGTGCTCATCGGTGCGGTCCTGGCCCGGATGGGCGCCGACGGCACCGAGGTCGAGGGCACCACCATCGGCTTCGCCGCCCCGACGGTCTACGTGATCGCGCTGTGGACCGTCTTCAACCTGCTGCTGCTCGGCAACCCGATCGCCTGGATCACCTCGGCCAGCGACGCCTCGACCGCGCTGACCGAGAGCTTCACCTTCGTCGAGCTGGCCCGCCACACCGGCGAGCTGGTGCTCTTCGGCGCCCCGATCGCCATCGTCGTGCTGCCCGCGCTCGTCTTCGCGGGGCTGGCCCGCGCCAACACCTTCGCGCTCTGGCTGGGCGTGCTGCTGGCCGTGGCGGTCCTCTCCCCCGGCTTCGCGGTGGTCCTGGGGCTCTCGGACTCCCCGATGGCGATGCGCAACGCGCTGCCGATCCTGCTGCTGGCCACCGTGGGCGCGATCTGGCTGGCCCGCTCGGCCGGCGCCGGCGCCACGCTGGTGGGCGCGCTGCTGGTGGTCGGGCTGCTGCTCAGCGTGCCCTGGACGCTCCAGGCGATGAAGAGCTACCAGCACCAGAACCTCGAGGCCGTCTTCGCGGCCGCGGTCTCGACCGGCCAGAGCCAGGAGGGCGCCCGGACCCTCGACGGCCAGGTCGTGGGGGTCGTCGACGAGCAGGCGATGGCCGCCTTCATCCGCGACAACGTCAAGCGCACCGGCTCGATCCTCACCGACAACGCCCAGACCTACGCGGTGATGCTCTTCACCGGTCGACCGGACCTGTTCTTCGACCGGGTGGACGCCTCCGACGGGCCCTGGCAGGAGGCCGCGGCCGACCCGGTCGCGCACGTCGACTACCTGCTGCTCTCCACCAGCGACGCCGACCTGCTCACCAAGCGCTACCCCGAGGCGGCCCGCGGCGACGACCCGGCGCTGACCAGCGTCTACCGCACCGAGCGCTACACCCTGGTGGCCGTGCCGCCGGGCTTCGACCCCGACCCCGCCCCGCCGGTGCTGCCCGAGGACGAGGAGGCCCCCTGATGGAGACGACCACCGCGGTGAGCCCGCCGCCCTCGCTCGACGACATCCTCGCTGCCGCCCGCAGCGCCCGGATCGGTCGCGTCGACTTCACCCACCGCCTGGTGCCCGAGGCACCGCCCGAGCCCCAGCCGGAGCCCCAGCCGGAGCCCCGGTCCGAGGCTCCGCCCGAGCCCGCTGCGGACGCCGAGCCTCCCGCGGAGCAGGACGCTGCCCCCGAGCCCGAGCCCGAGCCCGAGCCGGACCCGGAGCCCGGCCCCGAGCCGGAGCCGGACCCGGAGCCGGAGCCCGTGGTGGTCCCCCCGGACGCCCTGGAGACGATGCTGGCGCACCTGCCCCGTCTGGCACCGGTCCCCGACCCGGACCGCCGCACAGCACCCGAGCCGGTGCTCCACGTCGACGTCGCCGAGGTGGCCAGGGTCGCCGTGCAGCGCATCGAGGCCGCCCGCGCCGCCACCCTGGCCCACCTGGCGGCCGTCGAGGAGGAGGTCGCCCGGCGCTGCGAGCTGATCACCGCCCAGGCCGAGCTCGACGCAGAGCTGCTCCGGCTCCAGGCGCGGCGGGAGGCGCACTCCATCGTGACGGCGGCCCGCGCGCGCACCGGCCGAGCAGAGCCCGACGACGAGGGCGCCCGCCTGGCGGCCATCGCCGACGTGGTCGCGCGCCTGGGCGCCGACCTCGACCTGGGCGGCCCGCCGCCTCCCGGAGGAGAACGATGAGCACCACCCGCCGCACCCGCACCCGTCTGGGCGCCGCCGGCCTCGCCACCGGGCTGCTCGCCGGGCTCAGCGCCTGCGGCGGCTCCGACGGCACCGACTCGGGCCGCTCCCCCGACGGCGACGTCGTGGTCACCGCGGGAGCCACCTCGGGCCCGGCCACCGTGGTGGGCGCCGACGGCGGGGTGGTGGTGGCCGAGCGGCGCCACTTCGGTGCCGACTCGCCGTGGAACGAGCGGGTCGACGGCGCCGCGGTCGACCCCGCCTCCGACAAGCTCATCCTGCGCGCGCAGGTCCGGGAGGGCGTGGTGGAGGACGGCGACTCGGTGCGGGTGCAGACCGAGACGATCACCGACCCGATCTACATCAACACCGAGGCCTGGACCGTGCCGGTCGTGGCCGGCGGCGACCCCACCGCCGTGGTGTGCCGGCAGTCCCAGTGCGGCGACGGCGACGACGAGATCACCCTCGACATCCCGGACGACATCCATCCCGACCCGAGGTACGACGGCTGGTTCACGGTCTTCGACACCACCGAGTCGGTCGCCTACGACCTGTGGCGCGCCCGGCGCGAGGACGACGGGTCGATCTCCTACCACTACATGAAGCGCTGGGACCTCGACGGACCCGGCTTCAGCGACCCGCAGGAGGTCAGTGCCCGCGGATCGGGGCTGCCGCTCTTCGCCGGCCTGATCCGCCCCGGCGAGCTCGAGGCGGGCCTGATCGAGCACGCCCTGGCCATCAGCCTGCCCGGCCCGGCGCAGAACGTCTTCGTCCAGCCGGCCTCCTCCACCGACGGCAACGGGTCGGCCGACTCGCTGCCCGAGGGCGCCCGCATCCGGCTGCGGGCCGACGTGGTGCCCGAGCGCCCGCGCGACCCGGCGACCGGCAAGCTGATCCCGCTCAGCGACCAGCAGCGCCGGATGGCCGACGCGATCGTGCTGGCGCTGCGCACCTACGGCGCCATCGTGGTCGACCGCGCCGAGGTCCCCACCCTCTACGCCCAGCGCGACGTCACCTCGGGCCTCATCGACGGCAACGAGCTGCAGGGCCTCGACCTGACCGACTTCGAGGTCGTCGAGCTGGGTGAGCGCTACCGCTACCCGCCGGCCCAGGGCTCCGACGACTCCGGACTGGTGACCTCGCGGTCCTCCCGCACCCAGACGACGATCGAGGAGCAGCGATGACCGTCCGCCACCGTGCCCGGGCCGTGGTCCCGCTGCTGGCGCTGAGCGTCCTGGCCGCGGGGTGCTCGCAGGAGCCGGGCCAGGACGCCACCGACCTGGTGGCCGACGCCCAGGCGCGCGACTACCGCGACGGGCAGGCCGAGGCGCAGCGGGTGCGCCAGGCCAACCGGGCCCTGCCGTCGCCGAGCGCCGGCGTCGTCGAGATCGACGGCATCAACGGCGCCCTGACCAGCGAGGAGGTCGCGGCCTTCTCCCGCAGCGGCACCTCGACGCAGGTGCAGGTGGCCAGCCGGGGCGAGGACGCGGCCTTCGCGTCGCTGTGTGCCGGCGAGGTCGACGTCGTCGACTCCACCCGGGCCATCGCGCCGGCCGAGTTCGAGGCCTGCCGCTCGGTCGGGCTCGACGTCGTGCAGCTCCAGGTCGCCTCCGACGCCGTCGTGGTGGCCATCAAGAACGAGACCGACGTCGGCGGCGACTGCCTGAGCACCCAGCAGGTCCGCGAGGTCTACCGGGCCGGCTCCCCCGTGACCTCGTGGGCCCAGCTCGGCGGCGGCTACGACGACGTCCCGCTGGCGGTCGCCGGGCCCAACCGCGAGAACAACGCGTTCCAGTTCTTCGGGCGCACGGTGCTCGACGCCCCGGACCCGTCGTTGATCAACCTGCGCTCCGACTACCGCACCTTCGACACCGACCAGGGCTCCCGGCTCTTCGTCGTCGGCCGGGAGCGTGACGAGGACCTGGCGCTGAAGCTGCGCGACCGGGCCCGGGAGCGCGACCTGGCCAAGAGCCGCGTCGAGGAGCAGCGGCAGGTCGTCGACGACGCCCGGGCCGAGGTCGAGGTCGCTGTCGCCGAGGTCGAGAAGGGGGTGCGCGACCAGCGCCCCGCCGACCAGCAGGCCGCCGACCGCGAGCGCGTGGTGCGCGCCGAGCAGGCGCTGGCCCGTGCCCAGGCCGAGCTGTCCGTGCTGACGCGCCAGAAGGACGCCGTGGTGACGCGCTACGACGCGGCGGCCGACGCCCGGGCGCGGGTGCAGCGCACCCGGGGCCACGTGGGCTACTTCCTCTTCAGCTACTACGAGCTCTTCGAGGACCAGCTGCGCCCGTTCGAGGTCACCGACCCCGACGGGGAGCGCAACTGCATCTTCCCCTCGCAGCGCACCATCACCAGTGGCGAGTACCCGCTGTCCCGACGCCTGCTGCTGACCACGACGACCCGGTCGATGGAGCGCTCGGAGGTGGCCGACTTCCTGCTGCACTACCTCGACCGGGCGAGCGAGGCCGCCGTCGACGCCCAGCTGGTCGCCCTGTCCCAGGCCGAGATCGAGCGCCAGAAGGACTGGGTCAGCGGACGCGAGGCACCCGACCTGGTGACCGCCGACGAGACCCCCGCGACCGAGGAGCCGGCAGCGCCGACCCGACCCGCGGAGCCGGCCCGGTGAACGACCGCACGCCGCGGGTCCGCACGAGGGCCACGGCGCTGCTGCTGGTCGCGCTGGCAGCGCTGCCGGCCGCCTCCCTCGCTCCACCGGCGCTCGCCGGCGGTGGGCGGCGCCTCGGCCACTCCCGGCGAGCGGGTGGCGAGCCGTCGGGTCGAGGACGCCACCCGCCGCAAGGTCGTGCTCGACTGGGACGGCCGCAACGGGGGTCGGCGGGTCCGCTCCACCCCGGTCCCGGGTGTCGGCGTCCTCAAGCTCGTCTGCAAGCCGCGCAACACCATCGTCAGGCTGACCCCCTACGACCGGTCGGCGGAGACCCAGATGTGGCTGGCCAAGCACGAGGACAAGGCCGGGCCGGCCGTGGCGGTCAAGAACGTGCGGGTCTACCGCTGGGCCTCGGCCGACGACGACGGCCGGGGCGGCACCGGGCGCAGCGCGCACGAGGGGCTCAACCAGCACACCCCGGTCGAGAACTGGTCCAACGGCTACATGCACGGGGTCGTCAGCCAGCGCCCCGGCCGCCACCAGCCGGCGGCCTCCGCCGCGCGCGTGCCCTCGACCTCCCTCGAGATCACCTGGTGGTGGAACGGCTTCCACCACCCGCGCCAGTACCGCTCCTGCCGGATCGCGGCCACCCTGCAGACGGTGACCGGCACCTCGATCGGCGTCGACTGGCACGGCGACGCCGACGGGCTGGCCGCACCCGCCACCCAGGTCACCGCGCTCGACGGGCTCGGCGACCTCGAGCTCAGCTGCACCCCCGACGGGGGCGACGGTGGTCGCCAGGAGGTGCTGCTGCGCACCGACGACCCCTCCGCGGTCCTCTACTACGAGCGGATCGAGGGCGAGGGCGCGGTCGACGACCACGTCGAGACCGACACGCTCGACCACGACCCGGTGCTGGGCGCCGTGCCTCCGGTGAGCCTGCCCGAGAACGGGATGCTGCGCCTGTGGTGGACCGCCCACGGGCACACCCGCCGCTTCATCCTGTCCTCGTACTACGTCGTCAACGACGCCGAGCACCCGCACCTCAACCTCTGCGAGGTGGCCGCGGCCGAGTTCTGACCCGGACGGCCGGCCGTGCTGCCTAGCCCAGCGGTCCCCAGGTCGGGCGCACGGCGGTGCGCGGCACCTCGTCGAGCCGGTGCGCCTGCGCCCGCGTCGGCGCCGTCCCACCCAGGTGGTGCGGGTGCCAGCGGGCCTGCTCGCCCGGTCGGGGCCGGTGCTCGGGCAGGTGCTGCAGCTCCTCGAGGAGCCCCGTCAGGCGCGCGCCGAGCGCGGCGGTGCTCGTCGACAGGTCGGCGTCGGGCGCCACGTGCAGCGCGGGCCCGAAGCGGACGTCGACCGTGCGGCCCCGGGCCAGGGCCGGGCGCGGAGCCGGCTCGTGGGCCTCGCGGCGCAGCGGCCAGAGCCGCTGGGTGCCCCACACCGCCACCGGCACCACCGGGAGGGCCAGCTCGCGGGCCAGCGCCGCCACGCCGGGCATCAGCGCCCGCACCGTGTAGGAGTGCGAGACGCCGGCCTCGGGGAAGGCGCACACGGCCTCGCCCTCCCGCAGCAGGGACCGGGCGGCCAGGTAGGCGCCCGCGGGCGCGCGGCGGTCGACGGGGACGTGGCGCATCGCGGTCATCGCGCGTCCCACGACGGGCGGGTCCCAGACGTCGTGGCGGGCCAGGAAGCGCAGACGCCGGCCCCGCGCCAGGCCGGCCTGGCCGACGAAGAGGAAGTCGGGGTAGGCGACGTGGTTGCTGGCCAGCAGCGCCGGTCCGCGCTCGGGCAGGTGCTCCTCCCCCGACCACCGGCTGGTCACCTGCAGGGCGCGCAGCGCCAGCCGGCCCAGGCCGACGGTCGCGCCGTAGGTGCGCTCGCCGCTCAGGAGAACGGAGGACGGGCGTCGAGGGCCAACGAGCGTCGTCCGGCCCAGCGCCACACGCGCGCGGCCCGGTCGCGGTCCTCGTCGGTGACCAGGTTGCCCATCCAGCGCAGCGCCAACGTCATCAGCCAGTCCGAGCGCATGCCTGCGGGGCCGAGCGCGGGCAGCAGCCGCGGCACGGTGACCAGGCCCGCGAGCCGGCGGGCCACCGAGAACGCCTCGCCGTAGTGCGCCGAGAGCAGCGCCGGCCACTCGGTGCCCAGCCGGTCGCGGTCGGGAGCGAGGTCGGCCATCAGCTCCGCGACCATCCGGCCGGTCTCGAGGCCGTAGTCGATGCCCTCGCCGTTGAGCGGGTTCACGCAGCCGGCGGCGTCGCCGATCAACGCCCAGTTGGGCCCGGCCACGCCCGAGACCGCGCCGCCCATCGGCAGCAGGGCGGAGGTCGGGGCGCGCAGCTCGCCCGAGAGCCCGAAGGCCTCGCGTCGCTCGTCGGCGTAGAACTGCATCAGCGGCTTGACCGCGATGCTGGCGGGTCGCTTCGCGGTGGCCAGGGTGCCCACGCCCAGGTTCACCTCGCCGTCACCGAGCGGGAAGATCCAGCCGTAGCCGGAGAGGATCGCCCCGTCCTCGCCGCGCAGCTCGAGGTGGGAGCTGATCCAGGGGTCGTCGGACTCGGTGGAGGCGACGTAGGAGCGCCCGGCGACGCCGTACACCGTGTCGCGGTGCCACTCCCGGCCCAGCACCTTGCCCAGCGGCGAGCGCACCCCGTCGGCCACCACCAGGCGGCGGCAGCCGATCTCGAAGCGCTCCACGTCGTCACGTCCACCGGGGCCGCGGCGCTCCACCACGACGGCGCGCACCCGGTCGCCCTCGCGCACGACGTCGACGGCCCGCACGCCGTCGAGCGCCTGGGCGCCCGCCTTGATCGCGGTGGTGCGCAGGTGGTCGTCGAGCTCGGTGCGCGGCACGGCGCTGCCCCACGAGGGCAGGGTGCCGCCGGGCCAGGGCAGCAGCAGCGTCTGGCCGAAGCCGTGGGCCCGCAGACCCTGGTTGACGGTGTGCGTGCGCAGCCAGTCCTCGAGCCCCAGCAGCGACAGCTCGTGCACCGCGCGCGGGGTCAGCCCGTCACCGCAGGTCTTGTCGCGCGGGAAGAGCGCCGCGTCGAGCAGCAGCACGTCGAGGCCGGCGCGCGCGGCCCAGGCGGCGGCCGCCGACCCGGCCGGTCCGGCGCCGACGACGAGGACGTCGGTCTGGGTCGGGAGGCTCACGCCCTGATTCTCCCAGGTGGGCCCGCACCCCCCAAGTCCGGCCGCGTGCTAGGAGTCCTGCTCCTCCAGGGGCGGGTAGGTGCGCCCGGTCGACGCGTGGTCCTCCCGGTCGGTGAACATGCCCTTCTCGGGGTCGAAGTCGCGTCCGGTGTTGTCGACCTCGGCCCCCTCGGGCCGGTTCTCCTCGGCCAGGCGCTCGGCGCGCTCGCGCTCGAGCTGCTCGACCTCGGCCTCGCTGGGCTGCTCGTCCTCGTCCATGGCGTGTCCCTCCCGGTAGGTGGCCTCCACGCCACCACGGGACGGCACAGGGCCCCTCCCCCGGACGGGGGAGGGGCCCTGGCTACGTGCTGCGTCGTGCTGGACGAGCGGTCAGCTCTGGTACGACCCGAAGTCGAAGTCGTCCAGGGCCACGGCCTGGCCGCCGGCGTTGCCGCCGAACTCGTAGTCGTAGGAGTCGTAACCGGTCACGGAGTACGCCGCTGCGCGGGCCTCCTCGGTCGGCTCCACCCGGATGCTGCGGTACCGCTCGAGGCCGGTACCCGCCGGGATCAGCTTGCCGATGATCACGTTCTCCTTCAGGCCGCGCAGCGAGTCGCTGCGCCCGTGGATCGCCGCGTCGGTGAGCACCCGGGTGGTCTCCTGGAAGGAGGCCGCCGAGAGCCACGACTCGGTCGCCAGCGAGGCCTTGGTGATGCCCATGAGCACCGGACGTCCCGAGGCCGGCTTGCCGCCCTCGGAGACCACGCGCCGGTTCTCGGTCTCGAAGATCACGCGGTCCACGAGGTCGGAGGGCAGCAGGTTGGTGTCGCCCGACTCGATGACGGTGACCCGACGCAGCATCTGGCGCACGATGATCTCGATGTGCTTGTCGTGGATCGACACGCCCTGCGAGCGGTAGACCTGCTGGACCTCGTCGACGAGGTGCTCCTGGGCCCGGCGCACACCGAGGATCCGCAGGACGTCCTGCGGGTCGGGCGTGCCCGAGGTCAGGTGGTGGCCGACCTCGACGTGCTGGCCGTCCTCGACGTTGAGGCGCGAGCGCTTCGAGACGGGGTACTCCTGGACCTCGGAGCCGTCGTCGGGGGTGACCAGGACCTTGCGGGCCTTGTCGGTGTCCTCGATCTCGATCCGGCCGGCCGCCTCGACGATCGGCGTGCGTCCCTTGGGCGAGCGGGCCTCGAAGAGCTCGACCACGCGGGGCAGACCCTGCGTGATGTCGTCGGCGGAGGCCACACCACCGGTGTGGAAGGTACGCATCGTCAGCTGCGTGCCGGGCTCACCGATGGACTGGGCGGCGATGATGCCGACCGCCTCACCGATGTCGACCAGCTTGCCGGTGGCCAGCGAGCGACCGTAGCACTTGGCGCAGGTGCCGGTCTTGGCGTCACAGGTCAGCACGGAGCGGACCTTGACCTCCTCGATGCCGGCGGCCACGAGCTCGTCGATCTTGACGTCGCCGAGGTCCTCACCGGCGACGGCGAGGGTCTCGCCGCTCTCCGGGTGGGTGACCTCGGTGGCCGCCGCGCGGGCGTACGCCGCGGTCTCGGCGTTCTCCGCCTTGACCACGCTGCCGTCCTCACGACGCTCACCGATCCGCTTGGGCAGGCCACGCTCGGTGCCGCAGTCGTCCTCACGGATGATGACGTCCTGCGAGACGTCCACCAGACGACGGGTCAGGTAGCCCGAGTCGGCGGTGCGCAGCGCGGTGTCGGCCAGACCCTTGCGAGCACCGTGGGTGGAGATGAAGTACTCCAGGACCGAGAGGCCCTCACGGAAGTTCGCCTTGATCGGGCGCGGGATGATCTCGCCCTTCGGGTTGGCCACCAGGCCTCGCATGGCGCCGACCTGACGGATCTGGTTCATGTTTCCGGACGCGCCCGAGGCGACCATCATGTGGATGGGGTTGGCGTGGTCGAACGCCTCCTCCATCGCGTCGCCGACCTTGCGGCTGGCGTCGGTCCAGATCTCCACGAGCTCCTGGCGACGCTCGTCGTCGGTCATCAGACCGCGCTCGAAGTCCTTCTGGACCTTGGCGGCCTGCTTCTCGTACGGCGCCAGGATCTCCAGCTTGTCGGCCGGGGTCGTGACGTCGTCGATCGACACGGTGACGCCCGAGAAGGTCGCCCAGCGGAAGCCGGCGTCCTTCAGCGCGTCGAGCGAGGCGGCGACCTCGACCTTGGTGTAGCGCTCCGCGAGGTCGTTGACGATCGCGCCGAGCTGCTTCTTGCCGACCTCGTAGTTCACGAACGGGTAGTCGGCCGGGAGCGTCTCGTTGAACAGCGCGCGACCCAGGGTGGTCTCGACCGTGGTCGTGGTCGCAGCCGGGACCGGCTGCTCCGCGAGGTCGGGGTCCACCATCGGCACCACGTCGTCGAGGCGGATCTTCACCTTCGACTGCAGGGTGATCTCCTGGCGGTCGAAGGCCATGATCGCCTCGGCCGGGCTGGAGAACGCGCGGCCCTCGCCGGGCTCGCCCTCGCGGTCGGTGGTCAGCCAGAACAGGCCGATGATCATGTCCTGCGAGGGCATGGTCACCGGACGGCCGTCCGAGGGCTTGAGGATGTTGTTCGTCGACAGCATCAGGATCCGCGCCTCGGCCTGGGCCTCGGCCGACAGCGGCAGGTGCACCGCCATCTGGTCACCGTCGAAGTCGGCGTTGAACGCGCCGCACACCAGCGGGTGGATCTGGATGGCCTTGCCCTCGATCAGCTGCGGCTCGAAGGCCTGGATGCCCAGGCGGTGCAGGGTGGGTGCACGGTTCAGCAGCACCGGGTGCTCGGTGATGACCTCCTCGAGCACGTCCCACACGACCGGGCGCGCGCGCTCGACCATCCGCTTGGCGGACTTGATGTTCTGCGCGTGCGAGAGGTCGACCAGGCGCTTCATCACGAAGGGCTTGAAGAGCTCGAGCGCCATCTGCTTGGGCAGACCGCACTGGTGCAGCTTGAGCTGCGGACCCGACACGATGACCGAACGGCCCGAGTAGTCCACGCGCTTGCCCAGCAGGTTCTGGCGGAAGCGACCCTGCTTGCCCTTGAGCATGTCGGACAGCGACTTCAGCGGACGGTTGCCCGGCCCGGTGACCGGACGACCACGGCGACCGTTGTCGAACAGCGAGTCGACGGCCTCCTGGAGCATCCGCTTCTCGTTGTTGACGATGATCTCGGGCGCGCCCAGGTCGAGCAGGCGCTTGAGCCGGTTGTTGCGGTTGATCACCCGGCGGTACAGGTCGTTGAGGTCGGAGGTCGCGAAGCGGCCACCGTCGAGCTGGACCATCGGACGCAGGTCCGGCGGGATGACCGGGACGGCGTCGAGGACCATGCCCCGCGGCTCGTTGCCGGTCTTGCGGAAGGCGTCGACGACCTTGAGGCGCTTGAGGGCGCGGACCTTCTTCTGGCCCTTGCCGTTGGCGATGGTGTCGCGCAGCGACTCCACCTCGGCCGGGATGTCGAAGTCCTGGAGGCGCTTCTGGATCGCCGCGGCGCCCATGTGGCCCTCGAAGTACTTGCCGAACCAGGCCTTCATCTCGCGGTAGAGCATCTCGTCGCCCATCAGGTCCTGGACCTTGAGGGACTTGAAGGTGTTCCACACCTCGTCGAGGCGGTCGATCTCGCGCTGCGCACGGTCGCGCAGCTGCTTCATCTCGCGCTCCGCACCGTCGCGCACCTTGCGGCGCGCGTCGGCCTTGGCACCCTCGGCCTCGAGGGCCGCGAGGTCCTCCTCCAGCTTGCGGGTGCGGTCCTCCAGCGACTGGTCGCGACGCTTCTCGAGACGCTCGCGCTCGAGGCCGACCTTGCCCTCCAGCGAGGACAGGTCGCGGTGGCGGGCGTCCTCGTCGACGGAGGTGATCATGTAGGCCGCGAAGTAGATGACCTTCTCGAGGTCCTTCGGGGCCAGGTCGAGGAGGTAGCCCAGCCGGCTGGGCACGCCCTTGAAGTACCAGATGTGCGTGACCGGGGCGGCGAGCTCGATGTGGCCCATCCGCTCGCGACGCACCTTGGAACGGGTCACCTCGACGCCGCAGCGCTCGCAGATGATGCCCTTGAAGCGCACGCGCTTGTACTTGCCGCAGTAGCACTCCCAGTCCCGGGTGGGACCGAAGATCTTCTCGCAGAAGAGACCGTCGCGCTCGGGCTTGAGCGTGCGGTAGTTGATGGTTTCCGGCTTCTTGACCTCGCCGTGGCTCCAGGTGCGGATGTCGTCCGCGGTGGCCAGGCCGATCTGAAGCTGGTCGAAGAAGTTAACGTCGAGCACCTTGGCTGCAACCCTTCATTGTTCTTGAAAAAAGTCAGACGGGGGGAGGACGAGCTGGGAACGGCGGAGCGCCGTGCTGTCTAGCCGTTCCGGGGAACAGGCGCTCCGCGCGTTCCCCGGCTCACACCTCTTCGACCGAGCTCGGCTCGCGACGCGACAGGTCGATGCCGAGCTCCTCAGCGGCGCGGAAGACGTCCTCCTCCGCGTCGCGCAGCTCGATGCTGGTGCCGTCCTGGGAGAGGACCTCCACGTTCAGGCACAGCGACTGCATCTCCTTGACGAGCACCTTGAACGACTCCGGGATGCCCGAGTCGGGGATGTTCTCGCCCTTGACGATCGCCTCGTAGACCTTGACGCGACCGGGCACGTCGTCGGACTTGATCGTCAGCAGCTCCTGCAGGGCGTAGGCGGCGCCGTACGCCTCCATCGCCCAGACCTCCATCTCACCGAAGCGCTGGCCACCGAACTGGGCCTTGCCGCCGAGCGGCTGCTGGGTGATCATCGAGTAGGGGCCGGTGCTGCGCGCGTGGATCTTGTCGTCCACGAGGTGGTGCAGCTTGAGGATGTACATGTAGCCCACCGAGACCGGGTCCGGGAACGGCTCGCCGGAGCGGCCGTCGAACAGGTCGGCCTTGCCGGTCGCGTCGATCATCCGCACGCCGTCACGGTTGGGGATCGTCGAGCCGAGCAGCCCGGTGATCTCGTCCTCGCGCGCACCGTCGAAGACGGGGGTGGCCACCTTGGTGTCCGGCTCCGCCTTGTCGACGTGGATCTTCATCAGCCGCTGCTTCCAGTCGGCGTCCGAGGTGTCGTCGGCGAGGTCGAGGTTCCAGCCCTGCTTGGCCAGCCAGCCCAGGTGCAGCTCGAGGATCTGGCCGATGTTCATCCGTCGCGGCACGCCCAGCGGGTTGAGCACGACGTCGACCGGGGTGCCGTCCTCCATGAACGGCATGTCCTCGATCGGCAGGATCTTGGCGATGACGCCCTTGTTGCCGTGGCGACCGGCGAGCTTGTCGCCCACCGAGATCTTGCGCTTCTGGGCCACGTAGACGCGGACCAGCTGGTTGACGCCCGGGGGCAGCTCGTCGCCGTCCTCGCGGTCGAAGACGCGCACGCCGATCACGGTGCCCGACTCGCCGTGCGGGACCTTCATCGAGGTGTCGCGCACCTCTCGCGCCTTCTCGCCGAAGATCGCGCGCAGCAGCCGCTCCTCGGGGGTCAGCTCGGTCTCGCCCTTGGGCGTGACCTTGCCGACGAGGATGTCGCCGGTGACGACCTCGGCACCGATGCGGATGATGCCGCGCTCGTCGAGGTCGGCCAGGCCCTCCTCGGAGATGTTCGGGATGTCCCGGGTGATCTCCTCGGGGCCCAGCTTGGTGTCGCGGGCGTCGACCTCGTGCTCCTCGATGTGGATCGAGGTGAGGACGTCCTCCTGCACCAGGCGCTGGGAGAGGATGATCGCGTCCTCGTAGTTGTGACCCTGCCAGGGCATGAAGGCGACGAGCAGGTTGGTGCCCAGCGCCATCTCGGCCTCGTCGGTGCAGGGACCGTCGGCGATCGGGCTGCCGACCTCGAGGCGGTCGCCCTCGGCCACCAGCGGGCGCTGGTTGATGCAGGTGCCCTGGTTGGAGCGGCGGAACTTCGCCAGCTTGTAGCTGGAGTAGCTGCCATCGTCGTTCATGGTCTCGACCAGGTCGGCGGAGACGTCCTTGACGACACCGGCCTTCTCGGCCACGACCACGTCACCGGCGTCGACCGCGGCGCGGTACTCCATGCCGGTGCCGACCAGCGGGCTGTCGCTCTTGATGAGCGGGACGGCCTGGCGCTGCATGTTCGCGCCCATCAGCGCACGGTTGGCGTCGTCGTGCTCGAGGAACGGGATCAGCGCGGTGGCGACCGAGACCATCTGGCGCGGCGAGACGTCCATGTAGTCGATCTCGCCGGCCAGGATCTCGGAGACCTCGCCGTCGCGCTGGCGCACCAGCACGCGCTCGTTGACGAAGCGCAGGTCGTCGTCGAGCTGGGCGTTGGCCTGCGCGATGACGTAGCGGTCCTCGTCGTCGGCGGTCAGGTAGTCGATCTGGTCGGTGACCTGGCCCTCGACGACCTTGCGGTAGGGCGTCTCCACGAAGCCGAACGGGTTGATCCGCCCGTAGGAGGCCAGCGAGCCGATCAGGCCGATGTTCGGGCCCTCAGGGGTCTCGATGGGGCACATGCGGCCGTAGTGCGACGGGTGCACGTCGCGGACCTCCATGCCGGCGCGGTCACGGGACAGACCGCCGGGACCCAGCGCGGAGAGGCGACGCTTGTGCGTCAGGCCCGCGATCGGGTTGGTCTGGTCCATGAACTGGCTCAGCTGCGAGGTGCCGAAGAACTCCTTCAGCGCCGCGACCACCGGGCGGATGTTGATCAGCGACTGCGGCGTGATGGCCTCGACGTCCTGGGTCGTCATCCGCTCGCGGACCACGCGCTCCATGCGGGCCAGGCCGGTGCGCAGCTGGTTCTGGATCAGCTCGCCCACGGTGCGCATGCGGCGGTTGCCGAAGTGGTCGATGTCGTCGGCCGCGATGTCGAGCGGGCCCGCGGGCGCCTCGACCTCCTCGCGGCCGTCGTGCAGCGCGACGATGTAGCGGATCGCCGCGACGACGTCGTCGACGGTCAGCGTCTGCTGGTCGAAGGCCTCGGTCAGGCCCAGCTTCTTGTTGATCTTGTAGCGACCGACCTTGGCCAGGTCGTAGCGCTTGGGGTTGAAGTAGTAGTTGTTCAGCAGGGTCTGGGCGGCCTCCTCGGTGGGGGGCTCGCCCGGACGCAGCTTGCGGTAGATGTCGAGCAGCGCGTCCTTCTGCGTCTCGGTGTGGTCCTTCTCCAGCGTGAGCATCATCGACTCGTACTGGCCGAACTCCTCGCGGATCTGCTCGTTGGTCCAGCCGAGGGCCTTGAGCAGCACCGTGACGTTCTGCTTGCGCTTGCGGTCCAGACGCACGCCGACGAGGTCGCGCTTGTCGATCTCGAACTCCAGCCAGGCGCCGCGGCTGGGGATGAGCTTGGCGGTGTAGATGTCCTTGTCGGACGTCTTGTCGGCCGAGCGCTCGAAGTAGACGCCCGGGCTGCGGACCAGCTGGGAGACCACGACACGCTCGGTGCCGTTGATGACGAACGTGCCCTTGGGGGTCATGAGCGGGAAGTCGCCCATGAAGACCGTCTGGCCCTTGATCTCGCCGGTGTCGTTGTTGGTGAACTCCGCGGAGACGTAGAGCGGTGCGGAGTAGGTGAAGTCCTTCTCCTTGCACTCGTCCACGGTGTACTTCGGGTCGTAGAAGACCGGGTTCTCGAACGAGAGCGACATGGTCTCGCTGAAGTCCTCGATCGGCGAGATCTCCTCGAAGATCTCGGTCAGACCGGACTTCTCCGAGACGTCGTCACCGTTGGCGCGGCGACGCTCGACCTCGGCGGTCCACTTGTCGTTGCCGACCAGCCAGTCGAAGCTGTCGGTCTGGAGGGAGAGGAGCTGGGGAACCTCGAGAGGTTCTGCGATCTTCGCGAACGAGATGCGGCGGGTTGCACGAGAAACGGCGGATGCGGAGCGCGCGGCCAAGAGTGAGTCCTTCGACGGGTCTGCTCATCGATGGCGCCAGTCCACCACCACACAGCCACCGGGCAGGCTTGAGGGCATTTGAGGGCAGGCGCAAAGCGCTACGTTACCCGAAGATCACAGGCGCGACAAGATCTGCACGCACCGAGACGATGGATGTCCCCAAGATGATGAGCCTTGCGCCGGGCGGGGTCAAGCACCCTCGCCGGGGCCGGCTCACTCCTGCAGCTGGTTGGTGGACAGGGCACCGACCAGCCAGCGGCCGTCCTCACGCACCATTCGCAGCGTGACCTGGTCCTTGTAGACCTCCGGCTCGTCCATGCCCTTGCGCAGGGTCGGACGGTTGACGAAGACGAGCACGTCGACGCGGTCGGCGCCGGTGCGCACCACCGCCGAGTCGACGACGTCGACCTCCACGACCGGCTGGACCTCCTCGAGGTTCGGCTCGAGGGCGGCGACCAGCTTGTCGTACTCCTCCTGGTAGGCGGGAGTCATGTAGGAGCGCGCCGCGGCGGTGGACTCGTCGAAGGAGCGGTAGTCGTAGGAGAGCACCGGGCCGACGGCGCGCTCGGCCACGGCGCGGGCCTGCTCGGCCGACTCCTCGATCTCGTTGCCGCCGCTCGCCGAGGCCACCACGCGCTCGTTGGGCTGGGCCCACACCAGCGCCGCCGCGCCCACCGAGAGAACGGCCAGCACCACGAGCACCACGAGCGCCCAGCCGGGCACCAGCGGCAGCCGGCTCGCCGTCGCGGTCGGCGTCGCGGTCGGCGCAGGGGCCGGCTCGTCGGCGGGCTCGTCGGCGGCGAGGGCCGCGTCGTGCTCGGCGCGCCGCTCGGGGTCGAGCAGCACCTCCGCGGCCTGGTTCAGCAGGCGGAAGCGGCGCTCGCTGGGGTCGAGGTCGGCGATCCCCGAGCGCCACGCGGCACGCACCTCCTCGGTGCTCGCGCCGCGCTCGACGCCGAGCACGTCGTACCAGCTGGCCCCCGTGGTGCTCACTGCTCTCCCCCGTCGCTGTCGTCGCCGGGCGCCGGCTCCTCGGTGGTCCCGCTCGGCGCGGCTGCGCCGCCGGTGACCTGGTCGAAGGCGTCGACCTGCCACTCGCCGCCGACCTCGACCAGCTCGACCCGCACCCGGAACTGCGCCGGCGGGCTCTCCACGGGGTCCTCGTCGCCCTGGGCGATCGCGTTGGTGAACTGGCCGGCCACCAGCGCGGTGGCGGAGTCGGCGTCCATCGTCGAGACCCCGACCGCGTAGACCTCGCTGGTGCGCCGGACGCCGCTCTGGGCGACCAGCTGCTCGGCCGTGCCGGCCTGCTCCTCGAAGTCGGTGCGGAACTTGGCGGTGATGAGGTCGGTGACCAGCTCGCGCCACTCGGGCATCTGGCCGTCGTCGTCGAGGAGGTCGGGGCCGTAGGTGTTGACCCTGAGCATGAACTGGCTGGCCACGTCCATGACGCGCTCGCGCTCGTCCTGGATCTCGTTGCGGCCCTGCGCGACGTTGGAGACCCGCTCGACGAGGTTGCCGTCGGTGCTGGAGCTGCGGGTGGCCACCACGTAGCCGACCACCACCACACCGCTCACCAGGAGCACGGACAGCAGCCCGGCCAGGGCGAGCCGGAAGCCGGGCGAGGCGGTGCGGGACCGCTCGGTCGTCGGGGCGTCGTTCGTCACCGGTCGGCGACGAGCGGCTGGAGGAACAACCACTTCCAGGACTCCTTACCGAGCGTGGGCGGGGCCACGCTACCCGGTGCCGACAACGCCGCCGGGGGGCGCTCGCCCCAGGTCAGCTCGCCGGAGTCCGGGTCGAAGGAGGCCACCACCGACGACGGGTCGAAGGACGCCGCGGGGCGGGGGTAGACGTTCTGGGCGCCTCGCGCGTTGCTCTGCGCCGGCGGCTCCGCGCAGCGCGCGTCCTCGTTCATCGGGCGGTTCTCGCCGTTCTGCGGCGGACGCGTGTCGGTGCTCTGGTAGCCGTCGTGGCAGATCGGGGTGTCGGTGATGATCAGCCCGAAGTGCGCGTCGTAGAGCCCGGTGTCGGGGGACTTCGAGACGACGGTGAAGCCGCCCTCGACGACGTAGGGGTAGATCACCAGCAGCTGCTCGATGCCGTCGAGGTGGCGCACCACGACCTCACCGGTGGTGACGAGGTTGTTGACGAGGCTGCCGAGCTCGACCCGGTTGTCCTCGATGAGGCCGCGCAGCTGCACCGCGGCGGGCGAGCCGTTGGCGATCAGGCGGCGCAGGTCGGGGTCGGCCTCGGCCAGGGTGCCGGAGAAGAGCGCGAGCTGGTCGGCGAAGGTGCGGATCGCGCTCTCGGAGGCGATCTGGCCGTTGAGGACGACGTTGGCGTCGCGGATCAGCGCGGTGGTGACGTCGAAGTTGTCGTTGGCGGTCTCGATGAAGGAGTTGCCGGTGTCGATGATGCGCTGCAGGTCCTCCCCCGTGCCGGCGAAGGCCTCCCCCAGCTCGCTGACCGTGGTGCGCAGCGCACCCCGGTCGACCGAGCCGACGGTGGTCGAGAGGTTCTCGAGCAGCACCTCGGTCGCGATGGGGGTGCGGGTGTCCTCGAGCGCGATCTCGGAGCCCTGCTCGAGGTAGGGCTCGGTCTCCACCTTCGGCTGCAGCTCGACGTACTGCTCGCCGACCGCGGACCGGTTGCCGACCACCGCCAGGGTCTCGGCGGGGATCGAGTCGTAGTCGTTCTCGATCGAGAGGTAGGCGTCGACGCCCTCGTCGGTGAGCTCGAGCTTGTCGACCCGGCCCACGCCCACGCCCCGGTAGGTGACCTCGCCGCCGGCGAAGATGCCGCCGGAGCGCTCGAGGTGCGCGACCACGGTGTAGGAGCTGTCGTAGAACAGCCGGTCGAGCTGGGCGTAGCGCGCCCCGACGTAGGAGACGCCCACGAGCGTGATGATCACGAAGACCATCAGCTGGAGCTTGGTGCGGCGGGTGATCATCGGGCCACCATCCCGGGCACGAGCAGGGTCACGAGGTCCTCGTCGTAGATCGCGGCGAGCTCGGCCATCGTCGGGCCGCGCTCGGGGTCGAAGCCGGGGCGCAGCAGGCCCCCGACGATGGGCAGCTCGGGCAGGCCCCCACCACCCTCACCGCCACCGCCGCCGCCGCCGCCGAGGTTCGGCAGGCCGGGCAGGTTGGCGTTGATGATCTGGCAGACCACGGTCTTCTTGTTCTTCTTCTTCAGGCAGACCTCCTGCAGCCTCAGCAGCTTCTCGGGGGTCGCGAGCACCTTCTGGCAGGCGTCCGAGGTCAGGCTGCCGCTCTGCAGGCACGCGGCCACGTCGCCGAGGAGCTTGGTCGGGTCGAGGTCGGTCGGCAGCACCGTGGGCAGCTCGGTCGGGATGCCGGTGATGCCGCCGGACAGGTCGATCTCGAGCTGGATGTCGAGGTTGGTGTAGTCGCCCATGTGCAGGTTGCGCGCGACCTGCGGGTCGCGCCCCACGACCTCGTCGACGAACGGGTAGGTCAGGAACACGTTGAACGCCTTGACGAAGGCGTCGCCGGAGTCGGCCAGCTCGGTCAGCACCGGCTGCAGCTGGGTGAGGGTGGCGATGGTGTCCTGCTTGGTCCGGCGGATCACCCGCACGCCCACGTCGCCGAGCCGGTCGAGCGCCTGGAGCATGCTGACCAGGTCCTCGCGCTGGCGGTCCAGGGAGACCAGGGCGGTCGGCAGCTCGTCGAGGGCCAGGTTGATGTCGTCCTGCTGGCCCCGGACCGCGAGCGCGAGGTCGTTGAGCCGCGCGATGGCGTCGACGATGTCGGCCTTGTTGTCGTCGAGGGTGCCCACGAGGGTGTCGACCTGGGTCAGCACCGACTTCGCGGCGTCCTCGCGGCCCTCCAGGGCCAGGTTGAGCTCCTGGGTGATGGTCTTGAGCTGGGCCACGCCGCCGCCGTTGAGGACCAGGCTGAGCGCGCCCAGGACCTCCTCGACCTCCGGGTTGCGACCCGTGCGGTCGAGCGGGATCACGTCGCCGTCACCGAGCTCTCCGCTGCCACCGTCGGCGGGGGCCGAGAGCGAGACGAACTTCTCGCCGAGCAGGCTGGTCTGGCGGATCTCGGCCAGCGGCTCGTCGGGCAGGTCGGTGTCATTGCGCAGCTCGAGGGTGACCTCGGCGACGGTGCCGTCGAGCTCGATGTCGGTCACCTTCCCCACGTCGACCTCGTTGAGCTTGACCGTCGACTTGGGGACCAGGTCGAGGACGTCGCGGAACTGCACGGTCACCGTGATCGGGTCGTCGCCCGTGTCGGTGCCGCCGGGCAGCGGCAGCTGGTAGACGTCGAAGTCGCAGGCGCTCAGGGTGAGCGAGGCCGCCACCATCGCCAGCACGAGTCGGGTCCGGCGCATCAGCGGGTCACCTCCACGAGACCACCCAGGGTCGGGTCGAACGGGTCGGCGGCAGGTGCGGCGCCGGCACCGGAGCCGCGCAGGGCGTCGAGCGCGCCGGGCCGGGGCAGCGTGTCCTGCACCAGGTCGCACAGGCCGCCGGTGGGGTCGACGGAGTTGACCACGGTGCACAGCAGGAGCGCGGGGTCGTTCACGAGCTGGCTCTCGATGTTGCCGATGTTGGCGTTGGTGTCGAGGGTGCCGGCCTGCGGGTTGTAGGTCAGGTACAGGTTGTTGAGCGCCAGGGGCGCCACGCCGAGCACCTCGTCGAGGTTGTTGCGCTGCTTGACCAGCACCTTCGCGACCCGGTTCAGGCCCTTGATGTCGCGCCCCAGCACGTCGCGGTTGGTCTTGACGAAGTCGTTGACCTCGCCCAGGGCCGTCGACAGGTTGGCCAGCGAGCCGGCGAGCTCGTCGCGCTCACCGGCCAGCAGCTCGGAGACGTCGGCCAGCGAACGGTTGAACTGGCGCACCGTGGTGTCGTTCTCGGCCAGGGTGCTGACGAACGCCTGCACCTCGCTGAGCGAGGAGAACAGCTCGTCCTTGTTGTCGTCGAGGGTCTCCGAGAGCCGGCTGAAGTCGCCGATCGTCTGGTTGAACGCCGCGCCCTGGCCACCGAAGTTCTCGGCGGTGACCTGCAGCAGGTCGTTGAGCGCACCGTTCTTGTTGGCGCCCTCGGGGCCCAGCGCCACGTTGAGACGGTCGAGGCTGGCGTAGATGTCGTCGAGCTCGAGCGGGACCGAGGTGCGGTCGACGCCCAGGATCTCGCCCTCCGCGAGCTCGTCGCCCTCCTCGTAGACCGGGGTCAGCTGGATGTAGCGGTCGCCCACGATCGACGGCGCGATGATCACGGCGCTGGCGTCGGCCGGCACCTGCACGTCGGCGTCGTAGGACATCGTCACCACGACCTCGGTGCCGGAGGGCACCACGGTCTCGACCTGGCCCACCGGCACGCCCAGGACCCGCACGTCGGAGCCCTCGTAGACCGAGACGGTGCGCGGGAACTGTGCGGTCAGCATCTTGGGGTCCTCACCGCCGAGGAAGGTCAGCGCGGCGGCGAGCAGCAGGGCCACGATGACCAGCGGCGCGGCGAAGCGGCGGACGGCGCTCACGAGATGCCACCTCCGTTGAGGACCTCGGGGATCGGCGGGAAGTTCTGGATGTAGGTGTCGAACCACGGCCCGTTGCCCAGGGTGTTGGCGAAGACGCGGTAGAACGGCGCCATCAGCCGGATGCTGTCGTCGATGTTGTCCTCGTTCTTGTTCAGCACCGCCAGCACCTCCTCGAGCTCCTCGAGGGCCGGGCGCAGGTCGCTGCGGGTGTCGCGCACCAGGCGGGTCAGCTCGCGGGAGAGCTCGCTGGTCGAGACCAGCAGGCGGTGGATCTGGTCGCGTCGCGCCACCAGGGCACCGAAGAGGACGTCGGCGTCCTGCATCAGGTCGACGAGGTCGTCGTCACGGTCGTCGAGCACGGTCGAGACCCGCTCGAGGTTGGTGAGCAGGCTGCCGATCTCCTCGTTCTTGGCCGCGATGTTGGTCGAGAGCCGCGAGACGCCGTCGAGGGCGGCGCGGAACTCCTCGGGCGTGTTGCGGGTCAGGTCGGCCAGGGTGGTCAACGAGCGCGCGAGCTGGTCGGTGTCGATCTGCCCCGCGGTGTCGGCGAGGCCCTCGAAGGCCTCGACCACGTCGAACGGGGAGGACGTGCGCTCGACCGGGATCGTCGCGCCCTCCTCCAGCTGCCCCGAGCCGGCCGGGTCCACCGAGACGTACATCGAGCCCAGCAGCGTCTTGACCTTGATGTCGGCGCGGCTGTCGGGGCCGAAGCCGGAGTCGGTCTTGACCTGGAAGGCCACCCGCACGACGCCGTCGGCCAGCTCGATGCTCTTGACCTGGCCCACGCGCACACCGGCGATGCGGACCTCGTCGTCGGGCTGCAGGCCACCGGCCTCGGAGAACTCGGCGTAGTAGGTGTCGCCTCCACCGATCAGCGGCAGGTCCTGGGCCCGGAACGCCGCGACCAGGAGGACGGCGAGCACGCTCATGCTCACCAGCCCCACGATCACGGGGTTCCGCTCACGGAAGGGGATCATCCGAGGTCACACCTCTCCGCACCGGTGTTGAAGTTCACCGGGACCGGGCTGCCACCGGGCAGCCGGACCCGTCCCTCGAAGCCGCAGAGGAAGAAGTTGAAGTAGCTGCCGTAGATCGCGGTCCGGCCGACCTTCTCGAGCTTGATCGGCAGCACCTGCAGGGCCCGGTCGAGCTCGCCCTTGTTGCGGTTGATGTTGCCGGCCAGGCGGCGCAGCTGCTTGACGTCGTTGGTGAAGGGCTGGCGGATGCCGCCCACGAGGTCCGAGGTCTGCTCGGAGAGCAGCGAGATCTGCTCCAGCGAGCCGAGGATCGCGCCGCGGTCCTGCTTGAGCCCCTTGACCAGGGTCCGGAAGTTCACGATCAGGTCGCTGAGCTGGTCGTCGCGGTCGGCGATGTTGTCGAGGACCTGGTCGAGGTTGCTGATCAGGTCGCTGATCAGCTCGTCGCGGTCGGCGAGCGTGCTGGTCACCGAGGCGGTGCTGGCCAGGAGGCTCTCGAGCGTGCCGCCCTCGCCCTGGAAGACCTGCACGACCTCGTAGGACAGCTTGTTGACGTCGGCCGGCGAGAGCGCCTGGAAGAGCGGCTTGAAGCCGTTGAAGAGCACGGTCAGGTCGAGCGCCGGCGAGGTGTTCGAGACGTCGATCGTCTCGCCCTCCTCGAGGGCCGTCGTCTCGCCCACCTGCTGGGTCAGCGAGATGTAGCGCTGCCCGACCAGGTTGCGGTAGCGGATCGAGGCCCGGCTCGACTCGGTGAGGCTGACCGCCTCCTCGAGGTCGAAGCTGACCAGCGCCCGGGTGCGGTCGACGACCTCCACGTCCGTGACGGTGCCGACCTTGACCCCCGCGACGCGCACGTCGTCGCCCGAGACGACGCCGGTGGCGTCGACGAACTCGGCCTTGTACTCCCGGGAGTCGGCGAAGGAGATGTTGCCGATCGTGATGATCAGCACGCCGGTCGCCAGGAGCGTGACCAGCACGAAGACCAGCAGCTTGACCAGGGCGCTGAAGGTCTGGGTGTCGAGGACCTTGCTCATCGCAGGCTCACCTCCGCGCCACGCGCCATCGGGGCCAGGAGCAACGCACCCAGGTCGGGCACGTCGCCGGTGCTCACGCCCATGCCGGGGGCCAGCAGCGACTTGAGCAGCTCGCTCTCGGCGGTGCTGCCGGCGTAGCCCTGCTCGTAGCCGAAGCCCGGCGCCACCCGGCTGGTCCCCTTGCCCGTCGGCTCGTCGACGCCGTCGTCCATGTCGGGCTGCACCTGGTTGGGGTTCTCCTGGCTTCCGGGCGGGGTGGGCAGGTTGAGGCAGCTGGGACCGCGGTCCTCGCCGTAGCGCGGCTGGTCGGCGGCGGTGTAGCCGCGCGGCTGGTTGGGCAGGGTCTCCAGCACGATGTGCAGGGTGAAGTTGCGGAACGCCTCGGCCTGCAGCTTGCCGGCGTTGACGATGCCCCGCGTCAGGCAGGTGAACTGCGGTGAGTACTTGGCCAGCAGGCGCACCTGCGGCTCGGAGACCTCGCCGAGGCGCACCAGGTTCTGCTCGTTCTCGGCCAGGAAGCTGCGCGCGCTGCCCGAGAAGGCGCTGACGTCGCGGAACAGCGCGTTGAGCGTGTCGGACTGCTCCTCCAGCGTGCCCAGGGTGGTGACCTGGTCGCGCAGGATCTGGCCCACCTCGGGCAGCACGTCGGCGTAGATGTCGGAGACCTCGGCGGTCAGCCGCAGGTCCTCGATCGCGCCCGGCAGCTGGGGGTTGAAGCGCTTGAGGTAGGAGTCGAGCGTCTCGAGGTTGTCGCCGAGCTGGTCGCCGCGCCCCTCGAGCGCGGTGGCCAGCGCGTTGAGGGTCATGTTGAGCTCGGCCGGCTGCACGGTGCGCAGCAGGGGGTTGAGGTCTGATAGCACCTTCTCGACCTCGGTCGCGACCTCGGTGCGGTCGATGACGTCGCCGGCCTCGATGCTGGGCCCGCTGACGTCGTCGCCCTCCACGACCAGGGCGACGTACTTCTCGCCGAAGAGCGTCTTGGGCACGATCGAGCCGGTGACCCCGGCGGGGATCGTCCCGATCTCCTCGGGGTAGAGGCCCAGGGTGATGTCGGCACCCGCCTCGGTGGGCTCGTAGTCGAGCACCTCGCCCACGATGACGCCGCGGATCTTGACGTCGGCGCGCTCGGGCAGCTGCAGGCCGATGCGCGAGCTCTGCAGGGTCACCTCGTCGTAGTCGACGAACTTCTTGGTGAAGATCGCGTAGGTCAGCCACGCGCCGCC
Source organism: Nocardioides sp. 31GB23 (assembly GCF_040012395.1). Taxonomy (NCBI): domain Bacteria; kingdom Bacillati; phylum Actinomycetota; class Actinomycetes; order Propionibacteriales; family Nocardioidaceae; genus Nocardioides; species Nocardioides sp. 31GB23. The sequence continues at coordinate 66,487 of NZ_JBDYKJ010000012.1, forward strand.
GACGAGCATCGCCAGGAAGACGATGCCCAGGAGCTTGAACTGTCGAAGGATCATCGTCTCAACCCGCCAACCGCACGGTGGTGCTGGAGCCCCAGATGGCCATGGACAGGAACAGGTCGATCACGTTGACCGCCACGATGCTGGTGCGCACCGCACGGCCGACCGCGACCCCCACGCCGGCGGGACCGCCGCCGGCGTTGTAGCCGTGGTAGCAGTGGATCAGGATCACCGCGACCGCGAAGACCAGCACCTTGCCGAAGGACCACAGCACGTCGCCCGGTGGCAGGAACTGGTTGAAGTAGTGGTCGTAGGTGCCCGCGCTCTGCCCGAAGAACTGGGTCACGGTCAGCCGGGTCGCGAAGTAGGAGGACAGCAGCCCGACCACGTAGAGCGGGATGATGGCGATCAGGCCCCCGACGATGCGGGTGGTCACCAGGAACGGCATCGAGGGGATCGCCATCACCTCGAGGGCGTCGACCTCCTCGGAGATGCGCATGGCGCCCAGCTGGGCGGTGAAGCCGCAGCCGACGGTCGCGGCCAGGGCGATGCCGGCCACGAGCGGGGCGATCTCACGGGTGTTGAAGTAGGCCGAGACGAACCCGGCGAACGGCGCCGTGCCCAGCTGGTCGAGCGCGGCGTAGCCCGAGAGGCCGACCTGGGCGCCGGTGAAGAACGTCATCGCGAGGATGACCCCGACGGTGCCGCCGATGACCGCCAGCGCCCCCGAGCCGAGCGTGACCTCGGCGAGGATCCGCAGGATCTCCCGGGGGTAGCGCTTGATCGAGCGCGGGGAGGCCATCAGGGCGCGGATGTAGAACGCCAGCTCCTCGCCGAGGCGGTCGAGCGCCCCGGCGGGCTTGGTGTAGACCGACTTGATGCTTGCCATCTGCCTCAGCCCGTCTTCGGGGGGACGACCTGGAGGTAGATCGCACTCAGGACGAAGTTGACGATGAACAGGAGGACGAAGGTGATGACCACGGACTCGTTCACCGCGTCGCCCACGCCCTTGGGGCCGCCGTTGGCGTTCATGCCCTTGTAGGCCGCGACGATGGCGGCGATCATGCCGAAGACCAGGGCCTTGAGCAGGCCCACCCACAGGTCGGGCAGCTGGGCCAGGGCGGTGAAGCTGGCGATGTAGGCGCCCGGCGTGCCGCCCTGCAGGCCGACGTTGAAGACGTAGCCGCCGGCCACGCCCACCACGCTGACCAGGCCGTTGAGGAAGACCGCGACCAGCATCGCCGCGAGGACCCGGGGCACCACCAGACGCTGGATCGGGTCGATGCCCAGCACCATCATGGCGTCGAGCTCTTCTCGGATCTTGCGGGCGCCGAGGTCGGCGGCGATCGCCGAGCCGCCCGCGCCGGCGATCAGCAGGGCGGTGCCGATCGGGGCCGCCTGCTGGACCACCGCGAGCACCGAGGCCGAGCCGGTGAACGACTGGGCGCCGAACTGCTTGATCAGGCCGCCGACCTGCAGCGCGATGACCGCGCCGAAGGGGATCGCGACCAGGGCCGTGGGGATGATGGTGACCGACGCGATGAACCAGGCCTGCTGGATGAACTCGCGCAGCTGGAAGGGACGACGGAAGAGCCCACGCCCCACGTCGAGGGCGAAGGCGAAGAGGTTGCCTGCGGCCCCGACGGGCGCCAGGACCCGGGTCGCCGTTGAAGATGCCACGTGTCTCAGGTCCCCCTCAGGCCCCGGGCGCCATGGACACGTTGTCCTCGAAGGAGCCGGGCGGCGGGGTGATGCCCTGCTCGCGGCACCACGCGCCGGGCTCGCGCTGCGAGCGGCGCGCGATGCCGTTGGAGGGCTCGAGCTGCATCGGGATCGGCGGCAGCGGCGGCAGCTCCTGGTCGGACTCGGCGGCCAGCTCGTCGGCGTCCTTCTCCTCCGACATGCCGATCGGCCCGATCTTCTGGGCGTTGAGGAACTGGCGCACGACCGGCTCCTCCGAGCTCAGCAGCATCTCGCGGGGGCCGAACATGGCCAGGTGCTTGTGGTAGAGCAGGCCGATGTTGTCGGGCACCGTGCGGGCGGTGTTGATGTCGTGGGTGACGATCAGGAACGTGGCGTCGATCTGGGCGTTGAGGTCGACGATGAGCTGGTTGAGGAACGAGGTGCGCACCGGGTCGAGGCCCGAGTCGGGCTCGTCGAAGAGCACGATCTCGGGGTCGAGGACCAGCGCGCGCGCCAGGCCGGCGCGCTTGCGCATGCCGCCCGAGATCTCGCCGGGCAGCTTCTGCTCGGTGCCGATCAGGCCGGTCAGGTCGAGCTTCTCCATCACGATGGCCCGGATCTCCGACTCGCTCTTCTTGGTGTGCTCGCGCAGCGGGAAGGCGATGTTGTCGTAGAGGTTCATCGAGCCGAACATCGCGCCGTCCTGGAACAGCACGCCGAAGAGCTTGCGGATCTCGTAGAGCTCGCGCTCGGAGCACGAGGCGATGTCGGTGCCCTCGATGATGATGGAGCCGCGGTCGGGCTTGAGCAGCCCGATCAGCGTCTTGAGGAAGACCGACTTGCCGGTGCCCGAAGGACCCAGCATCACGCAGATCTCACCCGCGGGGATCGTCAGCGACACGTCGCCCCAGATCAGCTGCTTGCCGAACGACTTGGTCAAGTCGTTGACCTCGATCTCCACGCCCATGCCGTGCTCCCCTTCGCGGTCTGCGCTCGTCGTGCCCGTGCCCGAGCCCGGACCGGCTCACACTCACGAGTAACAACGCTGCCTGCGCCGTGAGGTTACGCATTATTGTCACGTCCGTCACTCGCGCGCCGGGTTTCGAGACCAACCCGTCACCGCGCGCCCGGACTTCACCTCATCGGCGGGCTCACCGCGCGCGACCTGCGCAAATGCAACGACCCCCGTCGACCGTGAGGTCGACGGGGGTCGTCGGGTTCAGCGAGCGTTCGTCACTTGAGGGTGACGGTGGCGCCGGCGCCCTCGAGCGCCTCCTTGGCCTTCTCGGCCGCAGCCTTGTCGACCTTCTCCAGGATCGCCTTGGGGGCGGCCTCGACCAGCTCCTTGGCCTCCTTCAGGCCGAGCGAGGTGAGGGCGCGCACCTCCTTGATGACGTTGATCTTCTTGTCACCAGCGGCCTCGAGGACGACGTCGAACTCGTCCTGCGCAGCGGCCTCCTCGCCACCGGCGGCACCGCCGGCGGCGGGGGCGGCGGCAACGGCGACCGGGGCGGCGGCGGTGACGTCGAAGGTCTCCTCGAACTGCTTCACGAACTCGGAGAGCTCGATGAGGGTCATCTCCTTGAACGCGTCGAGGAGCTCGTCGGTGCTGAGCTTCGCCATGGTGGCGGTTCCTTCCGTTAGGTGGCCGGCACCCGATCAGGTGCGGATCGGCCGGGTTTCAGGTGGTGTGCTGCCGTGCTGAGCCGACTGGCTCAGGCCTCGGCGGTGTCGCCCTCGTCGGAGGTCTCCGCCGCAGCGGGGGCCTCGTCGGCGGGGGCCTCGGCCGCAGCCGGGGCCTCCTCGGCGGCGGCCGGGGTGCCGGCACCACCTGCGAGGATCGAGGGGTCCTGCTCGGCCTTCGACTCCAGCGCACCCGCGAGACGGGCGACCTGGGCGATCGGGGCCTGGAACAGGGAGACGGCGTTCTGGAGCGACGCGAGCATCGCGCCGGCCAGCTTGCCCATGAGGACCTCGCGCGACTCGAGGTCGGCCAGCTTGGCCACCTCCTGCGCGGAGAGCGGGCTGCCGTCCAGGATGCCGCCCTTGATGATCAGGGCGGGGTTGGCCTTGGCAAAGTCACGCAGACCCTTGGCGGCCTCGACCACGTCACCCTCGATGAAGGCGATGGCGGTGGGGCCGACCAGGATGTCGTCGAAGCCGGAGATGCCCACCTGGTTGGCGGCGATCTTGGCGAGCGTGTTCTTGACCACGGCGTAGTTGGCGTTCTCGCCGAGGGAGCGCCGCAGGTCCTGCAGCTCCTTCACGGTGAGACCGCGGTAGTCGGTCAGCACAGCGCCAGCAGAGGTGTTGAACTGCTCAACGATCTCTGCGACGGCTGCCTGCTTGTCTGGCCGCGCCATGGGTCTCCTTCCGGACGGTGAGACCGTGGTCCGGTGGGCCTGGCCCGAGACGACGAACGCCCCGAGCGCAGGCTCAGGGCGTGGACCCCGTCGAGACGGGGGGCTCTGTACTCCTGCGCGGGTCGCCCGATCACTCGGAGCCTTCGGTCACCCCACGTGCGTGGCGCGACGACCGGCGGTCTCTGGTTACGAGCAGGACAGTACGCCGTCCACGCGAGCCGGACCAAATCGGCTCGTCGCGGCTGGGCTGGCAGGATCGTCCCCATGACTCCGCGTCCGCCGCTCCGCTCCCTGTCCGCCGACGAGCTCGCGACCTTCCTGGCCGCCCGGCAGGAGGCCTACACCGCCCTGCAGGCGCGCGGCCTGCGACTCGACCTCACCCGGGGCAAGCCGGCCAGCGACCAGCTGGACCTCTCCGACGCGCTGCTGGGGCTGCCCACCTCGACCACCGACCGCAGCGGCACCGACGTGCGCAACTACGGCGGCCTGGAGGGCCTGCCCGAGCTGCGGGAGATCTTCGCCGAGCTGCTGGAGGTCGAGCCGGCGCAGCTGCTCGCCGGCGGCAACTCGAGCCTGACGATGATGCACCAGGCCCTGACCTTCCTGCTGCTGTGGGGCGGGCCGGGCTCCGAGCGGGCCTGGAAGGACGAGCCGGTCGTCAAGTTCGTCTGCCCGGTGCCCGGCTACGACCGGCACTTCTCGATGCTGGCCGACCTGGGCATCGAGATGCTCAGCGTGCCGATGCACGAGGACGGCCCCGACGTCGAGGCGGTCGCCGCGCTGGTGGCCGACGACCCCGCGGTCAAGGGCATGTGGGTCGTGCCGACCTACGCCAACCCGACGGGCTCGGTGGTCTCCCCCGAGGTGGCGCAGGCGCTGATGTCGATGCCGACCGCCGCCCCCGACTTCCGGGTCTTCTGGGACAACGCCTACGCGCTGCACCACCTGGGCGACGAGGAGGTGCGCAGCGCCGACGCGCTCGGTCTGGCGGCCGCGGCCGGTCACCCCGACCGGCCGGTCATGTTCGCCTCGACCTCCAAGATCACCTGGGCCGGCGCCGGCGTGGCGTTCATGGCGACGTCGGAGGCCAACAGGGCCTGGTTCCTGCGCCACCTGTCGATGGCCTCGATCGGGCCCGACAAGGTCAACCAGCTGCGCCACGTGCAGCTCTTCGGCGACGCCGAGGGCGTGCGCGCGCACATGCGCCGGCACCGCGCGCTCATCGCGCCGAAGTTCGCGGCCGTCGACGCCGCGCTCACCGACGGCCTCGAGGGCCTCGAGGTCGCCGAGTGGACCCGCCCCACCGGCGGCTACTTCGTCAACCTCGACGTGCTCGACGGCACCGCCACCCGGGTGGTCGAGCTGGCCAAGGAGGCCGGGATCGCCCTGACCCCCGCCGGCGCCTCGTTCCCGCACGGCCAGGACCCGCGGGACCGCAACATCCGGCTCGCGCCGACCTTCCCGCCGCTGGAGCAGGTCGAGACCGCCATGGCCGGGGTGGCCACCTGCGTGGCGCTGGCCGCGGCCGAGCAGCTGCGCGCCGGCTGAGGTCCCGCACGACGCACGAAGGCCCGGTCCCTGTCGAGCAGGGACCGGGCCTTCGGCGTACGAAGGGGGCTCAGGCGATCAGGCCTGGGCCTCGTCCTCGGACGCGACGTTCTTGGTGCGGTTGGGGTCGACCTGCACGCCGGGGCCCATCGTCGTGGAGACGGTGACCTTCTTGATGTAGCGGCCCTTGGAGCTGGCGGGCTTGAGCCGCAGCACCTCCTCGAGGGCGGCGGCGTAGTTCTCGGCCAGCTGGGTCTCGCCGAAGGAGGCCTTGCCGATGATGAAGTGCAGGTTGGCGTGGCGGTCGACGCGGAACTCGATCTTGCCGCCCTTGATGTCGGACACGGCCTTGGCCACGTCCGGCGTCACGGTGCCGGTCTTCGGGTTCGGCATCAGGCCGCGGGGGCCCAGCACGCGACCCAGACGGCCGACCTTGCCCATCATGTCGGGGGTGGCCACGACGGCGTCGAAGTTGAGGTAGCCGCCGTTGACCTTCTCGATCAGCTCGTCGCCGCCGACCTCGTCGGCGCCGGCCTCGCGGGCCGCCTCGGCCTTGTCGCCGTTGGCGAAGACCAGGACGCGGGCGGTCTTGCCGGTGCCGTGGGGCAGGTTGACGGTGCCGCGCACCATCTGGTCGGCCTTGCGGGGGTCGACGCCGAGGCGCATGACCACGTCGACGGTCTCGTCGAACTTCTTCTTGCTGGTGGTCTTGGCGATCTTGATCGCGGACAGCGGGGCGTGGAGCTCGTCCTGGTCGAACTGCTCCGCGGCCGCGCGGTAGGTCTTGCTGCGCTGCATGTCTGGTCTCTCTCTTCTTGGTCCAGGTGTGGTCAGGTGGGCCAGCGCGGCCCTGCCACAGGTGCGGTACGCCGACCCGCGCGAGGCGGGTGCGGCGTGCGACGACGGGTCGGTCAGTCGGTGGTGATGCCCATGGAGCGGGCGGTGCCCTCGACGATCTTCATCGCGGCGTCGATGTTGTTCGCGTTGAGGTCGGGCAGCTTGGTCTGGGCGATCTCGCGCACCTGGTCCTTGGTCAGCTTGCCGACCTTCTCCTTGTGCGGGACGCCCGAGCCCTTCTGCAGACCGGCGGCCTTCTTGATCAGCTCGGCGGCCGGCGGGGTCTTCGTGATGAAGGTGAAGGACCGGTCCTCGTAGATGGTGATCTCGACGGGGATCACGTTGCCGCGCATGGACTCGGTCTGCGCGTTGTAGGCCTTGCAGAAGTCCATGATGTTGACGCCGTGGGGGCCCAGGGCCGTACCGACCGGCGGGGCGGGCGTCGCGGCGCCGGCCTGCAGCTGCACCTTGACCAGTGCGGCGATCTTCTTCTTGGGAGGCATGAAGCTGGTTCTCTTTCTCTCTCGTGGTCATGACGAGGGCGGGCTGGGCCCTCTGCCACCTGCGTGTTGCGTGTCGCGCCCACCATTGTGCGGCGCGCGGGCCCCGCCGGCCCAATCGGACCGGGCGGGGAGGTGCCTCAGACCCGCTGGATCTGGCTGAAGCTGAGCTCGACCGGCGTCTCGCGGCCGAAGATCTCGACCAACGCCTTGACCCGCTGGGCCTCGGCGTTGATCTCGGTGATCGTGGCGTGCAGCGTCGCGAACGGGCCGTCGACGACCATGACCGAGTCGGAGACCTCGAAGTCGGCGACCTCGACGGGCTTCTTGGCGGTGGTCGGCGAGCCGGGCGCGACGGTGCCGGAGGCGACGGCCTCGGCCTCGGCGCGGGCCACGACGGCGGGGGCCAGCATGTCCTCGACCTCACGCATGGTGAGCGGGACGGGCTGGTGGGAGTTGCCCACGAAGCCGGTCACCGACGGCGTGTGCCGCACGGCCGACCAGGACTCGTCGGTCAGGTCCATGCGGACCAGGACGTAGCCGGGCAGGACGGTGCGCTTGACCATCTTGCGCTGGCCGTTCTTGATCTCCGCGACCTCCTCGGTGGGGACCACGATCTCGTGGATGTAGTCCTCCATGTTGAGGGAGATGATGCGGTTCTCCAGGTTCGACTTCACCCGGTTCTCCATGCCGGAGTAGGTGTGCACGACGAACCAGTCGCCCGGCTTGGCCCACAGCTCGCGGCGGAACGCCTCGAGCGGGTCGTCGGCGTCCTCCTCGGGCTCGGGGCCGTCCTCGGCCTCGTCGGCCACCTCCGCCTCGTCGGCCTCGGCGTCAGCGACCGCCTGGGCGGCGCTGTCGTCGACGGCACCGTCGACGGCCTCGTCGGCCTCCGGGTGCGACACCGGCTCCACCGGGTCGACCTCGGGGTTCTCCGACGTCTCCGTCTCCTCGGTCTCGACCGAGTCGTACTGCTCCGTCACGCGCTGCTCCATCACGTTGCTGTGCTCAATTGCCTGCGCCGGCGTGCGCCGGTCGCGGGGGGCCGTGGCCACGACGGGTCACCGTCGCGGCTGCGGCCACTACTCGGACTGACCGGTGAAGACGAAGAACGCCAAGCGCCCCAGACCGAGGTCGAGGGCCGAGATGATCGCCATCATCACCAGGACGAAGACCATGACCACGATGAAGTACGTGACCAGCTGCTCCTGGGTGGGCCAGACGACCTTGCGGAGCTCGGCGACCACCTGTCGGTAGAACGTCACCGGGTTCGTGCGCTCGGCCTTCTCGCCGTCGCGGACCGGCTTGCTGTCCGACACGCCGTCACCATTCCTTCGCTCGTCCGTCCGGCCTCACCGACCAGATGTCCTGCAGGGCACGAGGGACTTGAACCCCCAACCTTCGGTTTTGGAGACCGATGCTCTGCCAGTTGAGCTAGTGCCCTCCGGTGGCACCCGGGCATGCCGAAGCATGTGGGGAATCCACCAATCCAGGAGTCTACGGGGAAGGCCCCGGCCCCGTCCAAACCGGCCCCGGCGACCGGCACGTCGGCGGCCCCTAGGGTGGGGGGATGGACGAGACGCCGGGAGCCCACCCAGGACCAGACGTTGCGTGACCTGCACCGACTGCCGAAGGCCCACCTGCACCTGCACTTCACCGGCTCGATGCGCCACGAGACGCTGCTGGAGCTGGCCGAGCGGGACGAGGTGGCACTGCCCGACTCGCTGGTCGACCAGTGGCCGCCGAGGCTCAGCGCGGCCGACGAGAAGGGCTGGTTCCGCTTCCAGCGCCTCTACGACGTGGCCCGCTCGGTGCTGCGCACCGAGGACGACGTACGCCGCCTGGTGCGCGAGGCCGCCGAGGACGACGTCGCCGACGGCGGGCGGTGGCTGGAGATCCAGGTCGACCCCAGCGGCTACGCCGCGCGCTTCGGCGGCGCGACCGCCTTCACCGACCTGGTCCTCGACGCCGTGGCCCAGGCCTCGCGCGAGACCGGGCTGGGCATCGGGGTGCTGGTCGCGGCCAACCGCACCCGGCACCCGCTCGACGCCCGCACGCTGGCCCGGCTCGCGGCGCAGTACGCCGGGCGGGGAGTGGTCGGCTTCGGGCTCTCCAACGACGAGCGGCGCGGCACCACCACGGACTTCGCCGCGGCGTTCCGCATCGCGCGCCGCGCCGACCTGGTCCTGGCTCCGCACGGCGGTGAGCTGCGCGGGCCCGAGCACGCGCGCACCTGCCTCGACGAGCTGCACGCCGACCGGCTCGGGCACGGCGTGCGGGTCGCGGAGGACCCGGCCCTGCTGAACCGGGTCGCGGCCGCCGGCGTGACCCTGGAGGTCTGCCCGGTCTCCAACGTCGCCCTCGGGGTCTACTCCGACCTGACCTCGGTGCCGCTGCCGACGCTGCTCGAGGGCGGCGCCCAGGTCGCGCTGGGCGCCGACGACCCGCTGCTCTTCGGATCGCGCCTGGCCGGGCAGTACGCCACGATGCGCGCCGCGCACGACCTCGACGACGCCACCCTGGCCGAGCTGGCCCGGATGTCGCTGCGCGGCTCGCGAGCCCCCTCCGACGTGCGCGAGCAGGCCCTGGCCGACATCGACGCGTGGCTGGCGGCTCCCGGGCCGCACGGTGAGAGGATGACGCCGTGACTGATCGGGACCCGGACGACACGACCCCCTCCAGCCCCTCGAGCCCCTCGAGCCCCTCGAGCCCGCCGCCGTACGGGCAGGACCCGCACGGGTCGCCGTACCCGCCCCCGGCGTACCCGCCGCAGGGCCAGGGCTACGAGCAGGGCTACGGGCAGGGCTACGGGCAGCCGTACTACCCGCAGGGCCAGCCCCTGCCGGGCCAGGCGGCCACCATGCACCCCCAGGCGAACACCGCCCTGGTGCTGGGCATCGTGTCGCTGGCGGGCGGCATGATCTGTGGGCTGCCGCTCCTGGCGGGCCCCTTCGCCTGGTTCACCGGCCGCAAGGCCAAGCGCGAGATCGAGGCGGCCCCGCAGCACTACACCGGCGCCAGCGAGGCCGGCGCCGGCATGGTGCTGGGCATCGTCTCGACCGTGCTGCTGGCTCTGGGCCTGCTGGCCGGGGTGCTCGTCGTGGGGCTGCTGGTGGTCGGGGTCTCCACCGCCTGACCGAGGGCCCGACCGGGGACGAGCGCGAGCCTCAGGCGTCGTCGTCCTCGTGGTGGTGGGGGTCGAGGTCGCAGCCGAGCAGCACCGGCTCGTTGACCAGGCGCACGCCGAAGCGCTCCTGCACGCCGTCGCGCACGTGACGGGCCAGGGCCAGCAGGTCACTGGTGCTCGCCTCGCCGCGGTTGGTCAGGGCCAGGGTGTGCTTGCTCGAGAGCCGGGCACGCCCGGTGCCGACGTCGGCGCCGTACCCCCGCCCGAAGCCGGCGTGCTCGATCAGCCACGCGGCGCTGGTCTTGACGCGGCCGTCGGGCTGCTCCCACGCCGGGGCGCCCTCGGGGAGCGCGTCGGCGTCGACGACGGGGTTGGTGAAGAAGGAGCCCGCGCTCCAGGTGTCGTGGTCGTCGGCGTCGAGGACCATGCCCTTGCCGGCACGCAGCCCCAGGACCGCCTCGCGGACCGCGCGCAGCGGTGCCCGCTGCCCGGCCTCGACCCCGAGCACCCGCGAGAGCTCGCCGTAGCGCACGGGCGCGGCCAGGGTGCCGGTGGCGAGCTGGAAGGTCACCGAGAGCACCACGTGGCGTCCGGGCTCGGCCTTGAAGCGGGAGTGGCGGTAGGAGAAGTCGCAGTCGCCGTTGGCCAGGGTGCGGACCTGCTGGTCGCGCCGGTCGTAGGTGCGCACCGACGCGATCGTCTGGGCGACCTCCTGGCCGTAGGCGCCGACGTTCTGCACCGGCGTGGCACCCACGCTGCCGGGGATGCCGGAGAGCGCCTCGACCCCGACCCAGCCGCGATCGACGGCGGTCGCGACGAACCCGTCCCAGTCCTCCCCTGCCGCGACCGTCACCAGGACGCCGCCGCAGGCCGCGTCGGCCCCGCCGGCGTCGACGTCGGGCACGACCCCGCGGGTGGCGACCTCGACCACCGTTCCCGCGAAGCCCTCGTCGGCGACCACCAGGTTGCTGCCGCCGCCCAGCAGCAGCACGGGCTCGCCGGCGGCGTCGGCGTCGGCGACCGCCGCGACCAGCTCGGCCTCGGTGCTCGCACGCACCCAGCGCGCGGCGGGCCCGCCCAGACGGAGGGTGGTGCGCTCCGCGAGACGCGGGTGGGTGGGACCGGGGGCGGCCTCAGCCATCGAGCGCCACCACGGCGCGCGGCATCCCGAGCACCTTCTGGCCCGCGCAGGTGACCTCGAGGGCGATGGTGGCACGGCCGTCCTCGACGGACTTCACGCTGCCGCCCACCACGACGACGACGCCGGAGTCGTCGTCGGGCACCACGACGGGCGCCGTGAACTTGCAGCCGATCTCGAGCACCGGCGCGTCGTGGGTCCAGGTCGCGACCGCGCGGGCGGCCAGCGCCATGGTGTACATGCCGTGGGCGATCACGCCGGGCAGGCCCACCTGGGCGGCGACCCGGTCGGACCAGTGGATGGGGTTGAGGTCGCCGCTGGCGCCGGCGTAGGCGACCAGGTCGGCGCGGGTCACGGCGTACTCCTGCGGGGCCAGGACGGCGCCGGGCTCGAGGTGGGTCATGCCTGCTCCCCCGCCCGGTGCACCAGGGTCGCGCCGGCGGTGCACACCAGCGCCCCGGTCTCGTCGTGGACCTCGCTGCGGGTGCCGATGATGTCGTTGCCGCCGATCTGGCGCAGCGAGGCGACGCTCAGGGTCGTGGTGAGCACGTCGCCCGGCACCACGGGCCGCTCGTAGGCGAAGCGCTGCTCGCCGTGCACGATGCGGCGCAGCTCGACCTGCTCGGCCTCGAGGAAGGCGTTCATGGCCTCGAAGGCCAGCACGATGGGGAAGGTCGCCGGGGCCGGGCCGCCCTCCCAGGTCGCACCGCTGGCGGCCGCGAACGTGCGCAGCCGCTCCTCGGTGACGGCGTACGGCCGGGTGGGTGGGAACGATCGGCCGACGAGCGAGGGGTCCAGCGCCATGACTCCAACCTAGTACGCGGGAACGACGAACGGCCCGCCCGGTGTCCCGGACGGGCCGCTCGCGACGAGCTGGTGAGCCGCTGGGCTCAGCGGGTCTCGCGGTGCGTCGTGTGCTGACGGCACCGGGGGCAGAACTTCGCCAGGTCCAGACGGTCGGGGTCGTTGCGGCGGTTCTTCTTGGTGATGTAGTTGCGCTCCTTGCACTCCGTGCAGGCGAGAGTGATCTTGGGGCGAACGTCGGAGCTCTTGGAGGCCACGGGGAAGTCCTTGGGTCGGTTCGGGGTGCTTGAGGTGTCGCTCGTCAGGTGCAGTAGCGGGAGCGGGACTCGAACCCGCGACACCACGATTATGAGTCGTGTGCTCTAACCACCTGAGCTACCCCGCCACGGGGCCGGGTCCGCCCGCCAGGATAGTCCGGCGGGCCAACCTCTCCCAGAGCCCCTTTACGGAATCGAACCGTAGACCTTCTCCTTACCATGGAGACGCTCTGCCGACTGAGCTAAAGGGGCAACGCGGAAGAAGATTACACACACCCTCCGGGGAGTGGAAATCGAGGGCGCCCGACCTGGGTCATACCCCTTCTGACCTGCCCAGATGCGTGAACGGACGTGCCTGCTCCAGCTCCAGCGAGAGCTCGAGGAGCAGCGCCTCGCGCCCGTGCCCGGCGCTGAGCATCATCCCCAGCGGGAGCCCGTCGGCGTCGGTCGCCAGGGGCAGCGAGACGGCCGGGTCGCCGGTGGCGTTGTGCCACGGTGTGAAGGCCACCCACTCCTGCAGGCGCTCGATGACGGTGTCGTAGCCCAGCCCCGGCGCCAGGTGCCCGACCCGCGGCGTCGGCGTGGCCAGGGTGGGCGTCAGCAGCACGTCGTGGCGCTCGTGGAAGCGGGCCGAGACGCCGGGCGTGCGGCGCAGCCGGGCCACCGCGCCGGGCAGCCGCACCAGGTGGCGGCGTACGTGCTCGCCCAGGCCGTGGGTGAGCTCGTCGAGACGGGTGCGGTCGAAGGTGCGCCCGTGCTGGCTGCGCCCGCCGACGAGCGACGCGGCGGCCAGGGAGGCCCAGTAGAGCAGGAAGTCGTCGGCGAACGAGGCCGGCGCTGGGGCCGCGACCTCCTCGACGTGGTGGCCCAGCTCCTCGAGCAGCGCGGCGGTGCGCAGCGTCTGCTCGGCGACCTCGGGGGTCGCGGCGCGCCCCGCGCCCGACGTGGTGACGCCGATGCGCAGGCGCTGGCGCCCGGCGCGGGTGATGTCGCCCACGGGCGGCAGGGACAGGTCGCGGTAGACCTTCTCGGCCTCGCGGAGGAAGGCGGCGGTGTCGCGCACCGACCGGGTCAGCACGCCGTCGCTGACGATGCGCACCGGCATCCGGCGCAGCAGCGCGTCCTGGGCCAGCCGGCCCCGCGTGGGCTTGAGGCCGACCAGCCCGTTGACGGCCGCGGGGATGCGGATCGAGCCGCCGCCGTCGTTGGCGTGCGCGATCGGCACCGCGCCGGCGGCGACCAGCGCCGCGGAGCCGGCCGACGAGGCGCCCGCGGTGCGGGCGGGGTCCCACGGGTTGCGCACCGGGCCCAGCCGCGGGTGCTCCGCGGCAGCGCTGAACCCGAGCTCGGAGAGCCGGGTCTTGCCCAGGGCCACCAGGCCGGTGGCCAGGTACATCCGCGTCAGGTCGCCGTCGCGGCGCGCCGGGCGCCCCACGAAGGCGTCGGTGCCGTGCAGGGTGGGCATGCCCTCGACGTCGACGTTGTCCTTGAGGAAGGTCGGCACACCGGAGAAGAACCCGCCGCGCGGGGCGGCCGCCTCGGCCCGGGCCCGCTCCCAGGCCCGCCAGGCCACGGCCCCGAGCTCGGTGTCGACGGCCTCGGTGCGGGCGATCGCCGCCTCCACCACCTCGGCCGAGCCGACCTCGCCGGCCGCCAGCGCCTCCACGGTGCCCACGGCGTCGAGGTGGCCCAGGGCGTCGTCGGTGTACGCGTGCACGCTCATGGTCGACGAACCTAGCGTCCCCCGACCGGACGGGTGGGCGAGTCCGCGAGAGGGCCTGCCGATCAGAGGAGCAGGGCGACCAGGAGCGGCGCCACGACGCTCGTGACCAGCGCCGTCAGCCCCATCGCCAGCCCCGAGAACGCCCCCTCCACCGGGTGGTCGACGATCATCCGGCCGGTGCCGATGCCGTGGGAGGCCGACCCGACGGCGAGCCCCCGGGCGCGGTGGTCGCGCACCCGCAGGAGGCCCAGCACGCCGGGCCCGGCGACGGCGCCGAGGATGCCGGCGGTGATCGTCAGCGCGGCGGTCAGCGGCGGCAGGCCGCCGAGGGTCTCGGAGACCGCGATCGAGACCGGGGTGGTCGTGGCCTTGGGGGCCATGCTGCGCGCGAGCAGCTCGTCGCCGCCCAGCAGCCGCACCAGCCCCACCGCGGCCGCCACGGACACCGCGGCGCCCGCCACGACGGCGGTCAGCAGCGGCAGCACGAAGCCGCGCAGACGGGCCAGCTGGCGGTGCAGCGGGACCGCGAGCGCCACCGTGGCCGGGCCGAGGACGAAGGTGATCACCGCCGTGTCCTCGGCGTACGACGCGTAGTCGACGTCGAGGAACACGACCAGCGCCCCGACGACCACGATCGCGACGAGCACCGGCTGGGCCAGCGGGTGGGCCCCGGTGCGCCCCCGCAGCCACAGGCCGAGCTGGTAGGCCAGCAGGGTCACCACCAGCCACAGCAGCGGCTGGTCGAGCACGGCGTCCACGGTGCCGCTCACGGGGCTCCCCCGCCGGCTGCGGGGTCGTCGACGACGCGGGTGCGGCGCCCGAGCCGGTCGGCCAGGACGCCGACGACGCCCAGCCCCACCAGCCACGAGCCGACCAGCGCGACGACGACCGCGACCGGGTCGTCACGCAGCACGCCGGCGTAGGCCACGATGCCGACCCCGGCGGGCACGAAGAGCAGCTGCAGGTGCGGCAGGACCGCGTCGGCGGTGCGGTGCACGGGGCTGTCGTCGGGCGGGTCGCGCAGCACCAGCACCACGAGCAGCAGCACCATGCCGACCACCGGCCCGGGCACCGGCACCCCCGTCGCCTCGACGACCAGCTCACCGGCGAGCTGGCAGGCCAGCAGCCAGGTCAGTCCGAGGAGCACCGGGTCAGTGTGGCCGACGGCGCCCGGCGATGACAGCCCACCAGGTGCGGGTCGAAGATCCCGATCGCCTCCATCAGCGCGAACATCGTCGTCGGACCGACGAAGACGAAGCCGCGGCGCTTGAGGTCCTTGCTCAGCGCCAGCGACTCGGGCGAGGTGGTCTGCTGCTCGGCGGTCGTGGCCGGGGCGGGCGGCACCGCGGGCGCGTGCGAGCGCACCAGCGCCTCCAGCCCGCCGTCCTCGCGCAGCTCCACGGTGGCGGCGGCGTTGACCAGCGCCGCCTCGACCTTGCGGCGGTTGCGGACGATGCGCGCGTCGGCCATCAGCCGCTCGACGTCGGCGGCGTCGTACGCCGCGACCCGCTCGGCGTCGAAGCCCGCGAAGACCTCGCGGAAGGCGGGCCGCTTGGCCAGGATCGTCGACCACGACAGCCCGGACTGGAAGGCCTCCAGCGTCAGCCGCTCGAGGTGCGCGCTCTCGCCCTCGACCGGTCGGCCCCACTCGTCGTCGTGGTAGTCGCGCATCGTGCTGGGCGCGGCGCCCGCCCAGGGGCAGCGCGGCACGTCGTCGTCGACGCCGACGACCGGGCCGCTCACCCGCGCTCCCTGAGCCGCGCGTGGGGCAGCGGCGGCGCCGGGATGGGGCGGGTGTGGTCGCCGGCGACGACGCCGAACCGGCCGGGGGCGACCTGCTGGGCGTCCGCGACCACCTCGCCGTCGCGCTCGACCTGGGCCTGCCACTCCTCGCGGAAGGCCACGACTTCCTCGTGGGTGCGGCCCACGAAGTTCCACCACATCACGATCGACTCGCCGAGCGGGGTGCCGCCGAGCAGCAGCAGCCGCACCTCCTCGTCGCCGGCGACCAGGGTGGTGCTGGCGCGGCCGAGCGGCACGTGGGCCAGCTCGTGGGTGGCCACCGGGACCCCGTCGACCTCCAGCGCGCCGAGGTCGACCAGGACCCCGTGCTCGTGGGTCTGGTCCACGTCGAGGCGCAGCGTGGTGCCGGGCTCGAGCACGATCTCGGCACCCACCAGCGGGGTGTGGGTGCGTACCGGCGAGCGCTGGCCGAGGAGCTCGCCCAGGAACACCCGGCCCCGCCAGCCGGGGCCCTCGACGGGCTCGGGGGCGTGGTGCTCGAAGCCCGGCTCGGTGTGCCTGGTCGCGTCGGGCAGCGCGACCCACAGCTGGACGCCGTGCAGGGTGCCGGTGGTCGTCGTGCTGATCTCGGAGTGGCTGATGCCCCGCCCGGCGGTCATCAGGTTCAGCTCGCCGGGGCGCACCACCGCGTGGTGCCCGGCGCTGTCGCGGTGCTCGATCTCGCCGGTGAAGAGCCAGCTGACGGTCTGCAGGCCGGTGTGCGGGTGCGGGGTGACCTTCATGCCCCCGGTCGCGCCGACGTCGTCGGGGCCGTAGTGGTCGACGAAGCACCACGCGCCGACCAGCGAGCGCGAGCGCTGCGGGAGCGTGCGGCGTACGAGCATGGCGCGGGGACCGCCGAGCGGCACCTCGCGAGCCGGGAGCACCTCCACGCCGCCCGCCGGCGGGCCGGGCGTGCAGGTGACCTCGTCGGGGCGCGGGTCGGGGTTGCTCACCCCACCGAGACTAGTCGCCGACCCGGCCCAGATCTCCCCCCTGGGTTCTAGGAAGTGATGCAACACCTCAGATGACTGAGGAGCTGCGTTATGGCACGTCCGATGAGGCCCAGGGAGTTGGACCGTCCGTTCTGGGAGGCGATCCGTTCTGGTCTGGGGGTGAAGTCGGCTGCTCGCGTGGCGGGCATGTCGGCGACCACTGCGAAGCGGGTCTTCAGCAAGGCTGGCGGGGTGAACCCTGTTCCCGTGAATCCGCCGGTGGGCCGATACCTGTCGTGGTTCGAGCGGGAGGAGATCGCGGCGCTGACCCACGCCGGCCATGGGATGCGAGAGGTCGCGCGTCGCGTCGGTCGCAGCCCGGCCACGATCAGCCGTGAGCTGGCCCGTGGCCAGACCGGGCGCGGGTACCGGGCTTCGGTGGCTCAGGCCAAGATCGATCGGGGTCGTAGCGCTGCGCGCAGCGCGAAGCTGGCCACCAACCTGCGGCTGCGCCGGGCGGTCCAGGAGCGCTTGGAGCAGGACCTGAGCCCCGAGCAGATCGCTGGCAGACTCAAACTGGACTTCCCCGACGATGCGGAGATGCGGGTGTCGCCCGAGACGATCTACCAGTCGCTGTACGTCCAGGCCCGCGGCGGGCTCAAGCGCGAGCTGACCACCCATCTGCGCACCGGACGCTCGATGCGCAAACCCCACCGCCGTGAGGCCGAGAGACGCGGCCGGATCCCCGACATGATCATGATCAGCGAACGCCCCGCCGAGGTCGAGGACCGTGCGGTGCCCGGGCACTGGGAATCTCAATGTTGTTGTCAAGCGGCATGAGCCCTCGCGGGTGGGGCGGCGGTCCAGGTGCGGTCGTCGCG